>NZ_AJWE01000049.1:0-11856 GCF_000281145.1 Rhizobium sp. CF142
AACGATCCCTGCACCAACGCCGAGCGTCTTGGCCAAAAGCTTTTCCAGAGGCGTAAGGGCACGCGCATCACCCTGACCCCCGCCGGCGAGAGGTACCGGCAGGGTATTGAAGAGCTCATCGATCTTGCGCGAAAACTGGATGATCCCGAAGGCTTACGGCAATTCACCAGTGGCCGCGTTACCATCGGATTCTTTGACGACTTGGCGCCCTTTTATCTCGGACCTCTGCTAGAGGTCTTGTCAGCCCGCTTACCTGAGGCCGATGTTCACTATCGCATTGGCGGATTTACGCAGCTAGCCAAAGAGATGTTTGAGGACAGAATAGACCTCAGCGTGACCTATGATCTTGGGTTCGATACCAGTTTTGAAAGACAAAGGCTGATCGAGCTCGGCCCATGCGCTCTTGTTGCCGACGGAACGGAATTGACCAATCTATCAACGATCAGTCTTCAGGACCTTGTCCGTTTCCCTCTCATACTTTCGGAGGAAGGCCTCTCGATACGACATGTGCTTCGGCTATTTCAGAAGATAAACGCCAAACCGACGGTTCAGCATCGGGTTCAGTCCCTGGAGGTGATGCGGAGTCTCGTTGGCGGCGGCGAGGGCATCGGCATCAGTTATACGGTCCCTCCCTACGAGGAGACCTACGATGGGAAACGCATTAGAGCCATTCCGATTAACGAGGAGTTTGCAAAGGAGCCAATCATTCTAATTCGCAGCGGCTTGACGCCTGCGACTGACCTGCAGCATCAGGCAGCAGAAGCTATCCTTCATTTCTTTCGCAACCGACAAGCTAAGCCAACAGATCCGTTGGCTTGATGAGTTTGACCAACGTTGACAGCAGAACAGAGGCTAACTTCACATTATCTCAATTCACGAAACAGGAGCTATGAAGGTACCGAAAGACCTAGGCGAACCGGTTCGCTTTCGTCTTTCAACTGCACGCCTGTCAGGCCCAAACAAAAAGCTCGCTGCACTAGCCAACTCAGCTTGAATGCAGCGGCTTCCGCGTCCAACCCGCCCGGTCTTATGTTCGACACGCAATTGCGATCGGCATCCTTCCGATCTGGTCCCGGTTTCCAGGTCAGATAAGCGCCAAGACTGTCCGCCGCGGAAAGGCCAGGACGTTCTCCCAGAAGAATGATGGATGCGCGCGCAACCAAAACGTGGGCGACCTCGTCGGCAAGGGCGACGCGTGCTTGGCTGGCCAATACGAGCGGCCCAATAGAAAGCTTCATACTTTTCAATCTAGGCACTAGGTTGCCCAGCAATGTTGCCACGCCCGTCTGAACCGCGCTTGAAGAGAGTCCGTCGCCAACGACCACAACCACATCGTGCGGGCTCGCTGCGCGGGCTTGCAGCAATTCGCGAGAAGTGGGCGACAGGCGGCGACCATGGTCTGGGCGTCTGAGATAGGTCTGCCGATCGTTGGCGACACTGTCGACCCTTATCATCTCCAAACCTAGCCCGGCGCAGCTCTGCTCGAGGGCGTCGAAATCCAGAGGCTGGTGGACCGCGTCGCGGGCTCGGGCGTGATCGAGCGTGAAGCTTAGAAGCGATTGGGTCGGCATGCCGGATCCCGCTCTCCCGAGCGCCAGCCTGGCACTGGTCACTCCCGACGGTATGTTGAGCTGGTCGGGTATTACGGCGGGTGACGAAAATGCTTGCAGATCTTTGTCGTCGTTTGTCATGATACGAGCCTAACCATGTCCGACATCAGCGGATTATCGTTCCCTATAGGCTTCAGCCGCCCGGAGGAGTCGGTCATTCCCATCTTGACGAGCCACTCTGCAAATTCAGGCGCGCGCTTGAGGCCAAGCTGATCGCGGACATAGAGCTGATCGTGAAACGACGTCGACTGGTAGTTCAGCATAACATCGTCCGCGCCCGGAACCGCGATGATGAAATTGCTGCCCGCCGTACCCAACAGCGTCAACAGCACGTCCATGTCGTCCTGGTCCGCCTCCGCGTGATTGGTGTAGCAGATGTCGCAGCCCATCGGCAGGCCGAGTAACTTCCCACAGAAGTGGTCTTCCAATCCGGCACGGATGATCTGCTTTCCGTCGTAGAGGTATTCCGGCCCTATAAACCCGACCACGGTGTTCACGAGGAGAGGCGAAAATGGTCTGCAGACCGCGTAGGCGCGGGCCTCACAGGTCTGTTGATCGAGGCCGTGGTGGGCATTGGCCGACAGGCAGGATCCTTGGCCCGTTTCGAAATACATCACGTCCTGGCCGACCGTTCCGCGAGAAAGCGACAAGCCTGCGGCATGTGCCTCGCGGAGTATTGACAACGAGATCCCGAAGGAACTGTTCGCGGCCTCTGTCCCCGCCACGGACTGGAAGACGAGATCGACGGGTACGCCTTTCTCGATCAGTCCTATCGAAGTCGTGGCATGGGTGAGGACGCAGGACTGGGTCGGAATATCGAAGCGCCTGATGAGCTCGTCCAGAAGATGGACGATCTCTGCGACCGCGGCAGGCGAATCCGATGCGGGATTGATACCGATGACCGCGTCGCCGCAACCGTATGCCAGTCCTTCGAGGGTCGTCGCAAGGATGCCGCGTGGGTCGTCTGTGGGATGGTTCGGCTGGAGTCGGGTCGCCATCGTACCCGGAAGGCCGACAGTGCTACGGTAGCGTTTGATCACGCTGGTCTTGCTCGCGACCCGGATCAGGTCCTGGTTGCGCATCAATTTCGACACGGCCGCCACCATTTCGGGCGTGAGCCCGGGAGCAAGTCGCGTCAGACGCTCTGTCGTCGCATGATCGGAGAGGAGCCAGTCACGGAAATCTCCGACGCACATGTGGGCGACGGGCGCGAAGGCTGCGTTATCATGGGTGTCGACGATCAGACGGGTGATCTCATCGTCGTCATAGGGGATCAGCAACTCCGCCAGGAACGTCTTCAACGGCACATCGGCAAGGCGTATGCGTGCCGCAGCACCCTCCTCTGCCGATCCGGCCGCCACCCCTGCCAGAAGGTCTCCGGAGCGAAGCGGTGTCGCCTTTGCCATCAGATCCTTCAAGTTTCGGAAAGCCCAGGTCTGATTTGAAAGAACGGTTTTATAGACCACGGTTCGCTCCCAATATGTCAGGCCGCCAGCATCGAGCTGACCATGCGTGCTGTTCGCGGCGCGAGCGTCAGACCGATATGCCCATGGCCGAAAGCGAAGATGACATCCTTGCCACCCTTGGATGGGCGGATGACGGGAACCGAATCCGGCATCGACGGTCGGAATCCCATCCAGGTCCGACTTGGTTCGCCGAGCTTCGGGAAGACCCGGCGCGCATTGGCCAGCAGGACTTCAAGGCGTCTGGGATTGGGCGGAGCGTTTATGCCGCCAAGTTCGACGGTCCCTGCGACCCGCAGGCGACCTCTCATTGGGCAGAAGTAGAAGCCATGGTGTGTCGGGCATACCGGCCTTTCGACCGGCATGGTGTCCATGTCGAACTCAAGGTGATATCCCCGCTCGGTATCGAGCGCGACACGCTCGCCAAGCTGCCGGGCGAGATTACCGGAATAGGCACCCGCAGCGATCACGGCCGCTCGTGCATGGATGATGTTGTGCGATGCTACCATCTTCACGCCGTATCGCTCTCGCGCTATCATCTTGACGGCGTCGCGAACGAACTGAACGCCAGCCCGTTTAGCTGCAGCCGCCATCTCCGCCATGACGATGCCGGGATCGGTGAAATTGATTGCGTTCGGAAAAAACAGGCCTCCACCCTCCACCGGCGGCAGGTGTGGCTCCAGACGTAGAACCTCGTCCGGATTGAGCAGTTCCTGCGAGATGCCGTATTGTCGGCGAAGGGCGATGTCGGCTGACGCCGACCTGAACGATTGTGGCGTCTGATAGAGGTAAAGGCAACCCTTTCCGCTGAGCAGCGCAGACGCACCGATCCCCGCAGCCATATCAAGCCATTCCGTCGCAGCTTCGGACAGAAGGTCTGCAATACGGCTGGCATTGTCCTTGTATCTGTGCGGTAGCGACTCGTAGGCAAATCGCATCAGCCACGGGAGCAGGGTCGGCAATGCCGCTTTCCGAATAGATAGGGGACTGTCTGCATTGAAAAGCAGCGACGCCAGGTTCCTGAGGACGGCAGGTGTGCCGACAGGGAGTATCGCATAATCGGCCACTGTTCCCGCGTTGCCATAGGATGCTCCCGAACCAGGTTCGTTGGGCTCGATCAGCACGACGTCGCGGCCATCGGCCCGTAGCCTGATAGATGCTGCCAGGCCGATCACGCCGCCGCCGATGACGGCGATGTCTGTTTTTATGGTTTCCATGAAATCTGCTTTTGCCTCGGAGGAAGGGACTTCACAGCCCCCGCATACCGCGCCTGGATATTGCGGTGACGCGGCATGCTTAAAAAGAGAGACGGGGCGGTTATGTTGGCCTATTTCCCGTCCTGGTTCGGCCTAGCCTGGCGAGGCGTAGCGCGCGACATATGCAGCGGTTCGCGCTTCCTTCGGGTGATCGAGAACGTCGCCGGGAATTCCCTGTTCGATGATCCGGCCACCGTCTATGAACACTACCCAGTCCGAGACTTCCTTCGCGAAGGGAAGTTCGTGGGTGACCAGGATCATCGTCATGCCGTCGGTCGCAAGCTCGCGCATGACCCGGAGTACCTCGCCGGTCGACTCAGGATCCAGCGCGGACGTAGGTTCGTCGAACAGCAACACCGTCGGATCGAGCGCCAGAGCGCGCGCAATCGCGACACGCTGCTGCTCGCCACCCGACATCTGTTCCGGATAGGCCATGGCACGTTTGGCAAGTCCCACTCGTGTGAGGAGGTTGACCGCCCTCTCGACCGCCTCCTTCTCATCAATCGCCGCGGCATGCATCTGGGCGAGGACCACATTCTCCACGGCGGTCAGATGCGGGAAGAGGTTGAAACGCTGGAACACCATACCGACACGCTGCCGAAGCTTGGCAAGGCTGCGACAGGTTATTTCTCCGCTGGAGAAAATCGTCTCTTCACCGATCATGATCGTTCCCTGATCGGGGCGCTCGAGAAGATTGACGCAGCGCATCAAGGTGGTTTTTCCGCCGCCGCTCTGCCCGATGATACTGATGATCTTGCCGGCAGGAACCTCGAGATCGACATTGTCGAGTACGAGACGGCCGTCAAAGGACTTGCGCAGTCCACCGATCTTAATGGCCGGGTGAGCGGGCAACTGTTCTGCTACAGGAGCGGGTCTTGTCCGAGCAGTAGTCGTCATTGGGGGCTCCTCTCTGCAAGCAAAGCTTTCGCGAGCTTGAGGCGACGTCTCCTGCCCAGGGACAATGGCACGCCGGCGTGGATACTGCGTTCGAGCCAGAGCAGGCACTGGGAGACAGGGTAGCAGATGGCGAAATAGACCGCTGAAATCACCAGGTATACTTCAAGCGCGCGGAATGTTTCCGAAGCGATCAGCTGCGCTTGCGTCATGAGTTCTGCTGCGGAGATCGTCACCAGGAGCGAGGTTGACTTGATGAGATCCACGAACATTGTGTTCGTTCCTGGAAGCGCCAGTCGGACGGCTTGTGGCAGAACGACATGGCTGAACGTCTTGCCCCGCCCGAGACCGAGCGCCTGAGACGCTTCCTGCTGTCCCCGATGAACGCCGGCGATGGCCGCGCGGAAGATCTCGGAGAGGTAAGCGGCGTAGAACAGCACCAGGCTCAGAACACCGGCCTCGAAGACTTGCAGTTTGACTCCGACCGTTGGCAAACCGAAGTACGTCAGGAAGATGATCGCCAGAAGCGGCACGTTCTTGAAGATTTCGGTGTAGACCGCCGCGGGTATCCGGAGAAGCCGCGATCGGTTGAGCCTCATCAGCGCTAAACCCAGTCCGAGGACCGTCGCGCCAATGAAACTTGTTGCTGTATAGCCGAGGGTCTTTGAAAGACCCCCAGCGATGCTTCCGACATAGTCACCCCAGGAAACCTGGAACATGTCAGTGAAGGATGACAACAGTGTCATGCCACAACCTCACTTCTCGATCGAAGGCGGGTTCCAGTCCGAAGGACGATCGATGCCGCGGCGTTGAGCCGCCATCTCGGGCGAAGGAACCAAGAACTGCTTCGGATCGCCACCCCACTTCGTGATCAGGGTGGCGAGCGAGCCGTCCTTGTACATGGTGTCGATCTGGTCAGAGACCGCCTTTTCCAGCTTCGGAGCCTGCTTAGGAAGGTAAAATCCGGTCATATAGGGCTGGAAGTACTTGTAGTCGGGATGAGCCGCAACCTGCTCGGCTGTCGGCGGCTTCATGTATTGGATGCCTACCTTCATGTCTGGGCGCTGTGTCTGCTGGTAGGTGATCAACAGAGGATCGAGAAAGCCGACATCCAGGCGTCCGGACGCGATGTCCTGGAATACGCTATCGGCACTCGGAAATGTATGCGGCGTCGCGTTGGGAACCTGCGCGATCGACTTCGCCCAGACGTATCCGGTTACCGTTCCGAGGTCCTTGCCTTCGAGGCTTGCGACATCCGGAAAGCTCGCGGGCGCTTTCACGGCAAGGGCTGGAGGCGAATAGTATGGAGGATCGGTGAACAGACCGACTTTCTGACGAGCTTCCGACCAGGCGATGCCGCCGATCGTGATGTCAGCACGCCGGGTCTGCACGGACGCCAACATTCCGTTGAAGTCGGTCACGCTGACTTCCATCTTGAGGCCGAGCTTTTCGGCGACGACCGCAAGGATGTCGCTGTCGAGGCCGACGAGCTTGTCGTCCTTCATCGCCGTGTAAGGCATGTATGGCTCGATCGTCACCACGAGCGTATTCGGCTTGAGAAGCTCCAACTCTTCGGCGCTGGCCGCAGCCGGAATGGCCAAACTCAACACCCCCAACCCAAGTCCTGCTACGGCGATCAAGCCGCTAGCCATCACATTCTTCAGAAATTCAGCGCTGTTCATTTAACCCTCTTTGCTCTTATATATTGCTGATATATTGAAGGTATATATTTATGATGCCGCGTCAAGCAGATTCGTTTCGTGCTTGTTTTTTGGGCCGAGTGGGCGCTTGGGTCGGCGAACTCGAACAGTGAGTAGAAAGATGGTAACGATGATGGCGTTCGAGGCGGAGTACGAAGACACAGAATCGACTCTCGCTGAGAGAACCTACCTTCGATTGCGCGATGACATCATAACGACCGTTCTCCCTCCAGGGACCCTTCTACGCGAAGCCGAGCTTATGAAGCGGCTGGACGTCGGTCGCACGCCGGTTCGCGAAGCGATCCAACGTCTGCAGTATGACGGCTTTGTCTTCGTCAGCGCGCGGCGAGGCACCTTCGTGAGCACGATCGACATCAACGACCTGACGGCTGTCTACGAAGCGCGCGCACGAATCGAATCTTGGGCTACGCGGCTTGCCGCTGAACGTCTACGCGAGTTCGAACGGCTGGAAGCTCGTCAGTTGATCGAGGAGCTGAAGGAGACGACTGGACCAATGGCGCTGGAAGATATCCTGGCTCTGGACCGGCGCGTTCACCGTTTCGTCTACAAGGCGGCGAAGAACCCATATCTCTCTAACACGCTGGATCACTATCACAACCTGTCGCTAAGGATCCTATACGTGGCGATGAAGCGATACCCGACGTTAGTCCCTCGTCTCGAGGACGTTCTTCGCGAGCAGGTACTGATGCTGGAGGCGGTTTGCTCAGGTGATGCGGATCGGGCCGAGAAGATCGCAATGGATCATGTGGCGGTCTTCGAGGTGGAGGTTCGGAAGGTGATGTAATAGGCGCCTTGAAGGGATATGAACCACCGGCATCCTAATGTTTGAATGTATTCTCACGATGCCATTGTAGAAACTGGGGATGCGGGCGCTCGTGAATACCCGCCGGCGAGATCGCCTTTCCAGTCTTGTTGATGAGACCCTGGATACTGTCGCGATCGTTTGCATGGCGTGAGACCAGGATCTCAAGATCGTCTGACAAGCCGATAAGGCCTCGATCAAACATCCAATGTGCAGTTCCGGAGAGCGCAATGCCGTTCGACAAGATGTCTGGTCCATTTGCTTCAACTGGGCGGATATGGGCAGCATCAACCTCGGCGCGGCCGCCGCCATTGATGAGCTTCAAGCCGGTTACCGCACATCGTTTGTCGTAGGCTTGCAGGATCAAGCGACGAAACAGGCGATCACGAACGATGCGCGACGAAAGCTGCGTGACCCGCGCCCTATCCTGCTCGATCATAAGAGGAGCTTGGACATCCTCCGAGAACCCGTTCGGCGACAACGTTTCGATTGCTTGTCCTGACCGCGGCAGTTCCGGTTGATCTTCCGCCAGTCCGATTGAGAGAATGCGGTTGAAATCTGTTGCTGAGATCGGCCGCACTGCGGCCTGCGCTCGTCCCGAGATCCGTCCCGCGTCGTTCAGCACACCGCGCTCGATCACGCCATCCGGCCCGCTAAAAGGAACGGCGTTGACGAAATCCAGGTAGCTACCGGGTTCGATGAGAGCCAAATACATGACGGGCGCTTTGGGATCTGGAATGACCTGTGCGACTTTGGCCACGGCGAAATATCCGCGGGTCGCCGCCACCTTTCGGGGCTCATAATAGATGATCCAGTCCCCAACACTGGCTTGGACGCGGCTGAGATATTGGCCCGGAAACTGATATTGCTCAGCCGGGCTGTCGTCATAGATCGAATCTGAGCGGTGAATGAAAACCCCGAATCCCATTTGCAATATCTACCATAGCGATCGAATCAAAACAGGGAGATCGGTCACTATGCATGCCTCCAAGCGCGTTATGCTTTACGCGCGTTACTCAACAGATCAACAAAACCCCGCCTCGATCGAAACCCAGCTCGATCTCGGAAAAGAATTTATTCAACGGCAAGGCTGGTATCTGGCTGACACTTTCGTTGATGCTGGCATCAGCGGCTCGTCATTCGAAACGAGACCAGGTATTCAGGCTGCGTTGGCTCGGTCGAATGCCGGTGCATACGACGTTTTTCTCTGCCTCACCCTCGATCGCCTTTCCCGCGACCTGGAGCACAGCGCCCGTATTCTCAAGATTCTGCAGTTTCATGATGTTGAACTCTGGACGGTCCACGGTGCTTCAGCGGTGTCATCGATGGAATTAGGACTGCGCGCCGTCCTCAATCAGGAAGTTCTCGAGCAAGTCCGCTATCGCACGCGAGAGGGCATGAAAACCGTCGCTAAGCATGGCCGGGTACCCGGCGGCATCTGCTACGGTTACAGGGTGCGACGGGAGTTCGACGAGAACGGCGAGCCGGTGCGCGGCCTCCGTTCCATCGACCTCGATGAGGCGGCAACCATCGTCTGGATTTTCGAGCGATACGCGGATGGCCTTAGCCCGGTCAAGATTGCCGACGAACTCAATGCACGCGGAGTGCCCGGTCCACGCGGACGACGTTGGCAGGGGTGCCGCAATCCGCGGTCATCGAAATCGTGGCAGCGGCATTTTGAACAACCAGGCCTACATCGGGCGCATCATCTTCAACCGCCTCGCCTATCGCAAAAATCCCGCCACCGAACGTCGGGTCTCGCGGGAGAACGCTGCCGAGATGCATGTCGTCCAAGAGGTGCCCTCACTCAGGATCATTGACGGCAGTCTCTGGCAACGCGTGAAGATGCGACAGGAAAACCGGTGCACTGGCTAGGATTGAGCTGCATCCCTGCTGGACTTAAAGGGTTCAGTCCGCACATGTGCCAAGGATCGGCATCATCAGCCGCACATGAGCATCGATCCGCTCGAGAACCTTTGCCGGAACGACCTCGCGCTCCTGCAGCGACCACCAGAGCTCGTTCACGCGCTCGATAGTTTCGCCCACCGCCTTGAGAACCGCGGCTTCCGGAAGACGTGCGCGGTTGGCGAAGGCTTTCCATCGCTGCGCATTCATTGCCTTGAAGGGCCGCTCGCCTGCAAGCGACAGCGCCATGGCGTCCGCTGGGATGTAGGGGATCGTCGAGAGCACATCATAGACAGGCGCGAGTTGCGGTTTGTCGCCAGCTTGGCGATAGATCAACGACCAGTTCTTCAGGTGCATGTCGCCTTTGCCGGTCAAGGCAGCCAGTGCCAGTCGGCGGACGAACTCGAGCGCGGCGTCTGACGAAACTGCAACGTTCAGTGCCGCAGCGATATCATGATAGGCGGCTCCTTCATATTTGCGAGAAGGATAGACGCCGAACACCTGCGCGAAATCCTCGATATGGATCCGCTCACCGCCAAGATTGCGATCGAAGCGTTTGACGAGCAGGACTTTTCCGTCCGACAGCGTCTCGAACTCTTCCGGGATACCCTCGAACTCCGACTGCTCGACAAGTTCTCGTTCTGGTACCTCCATGCCGACCGCTTCGGCCAAAGCGAGATTGGCATATTCGTTTTCCGACACTCCGGGAAATGAGGTCGACGGAAATTTGGCGATATACGAACCTTGCTCATCGCCAAGCGGTAGGGTCAACCCACCACCTTTCCCGGTGTTCTTGATGACCGAGAGCTTCATCTGAACGCCGGCGAGCGAAAACCGAGCCTTCGGTTTCGGAATAGGCGGATCGTTGAGACCAGCAACCGTTCCGTCGCTCGGCACGACACGAACGGCACCCGGCAGATCTGACCCGAGTGCGACGAGCAGGTCGAAATCGTTGCCGGCCCGAACGGTACCGGCGTGGTGTTTTTCCATCGCCTCGCGCAGCTTGTCTTCGGGAAGCAGATTGGCGAAAAAAGCCGGCAAGGCCTTGGCAACAGGTTTTGGGTCCTTGCGCAAGCCGCCGGTGGCTGCGCGAAAAGACAGGCTGAGAACGGGAAAGCCGCCTGTTGCGCGATAGCTTTCCTCGAAGTTGAAGGCGTTGAAATCGCCGGGCGTCCGAACGATCGTGCCCACCTTCACGTCGTTCAGCATAACGTCAAGCGACGACATGAATCTCGGATCAGGAAAAGCCTTAGACACCAAGATCACCGTCCGGATGAGCGACAAATGCCGGGAGATCATCAAGATCGTCATGCGGCCGCAGCAACGCATCGACAGCAGGCACCATCGCCTGCGGCACGAGCATCAGTTCAAGCCCGAGAGCTCGGGCAATGTTGATCAGCGTCGTCGTGCGCGCCGCACTGCTTCCGGCCTCGATCTCACGATAGCGAGGACGCGATATGCCGGCGATGTCGGCGACTTGCTCCTGGGTCAATTGCCTGCCCTTACGAGTAGCCTTCAGCAGCTGTCCGATATCCAGCAGGGCATCTGACTGAGACTGCGCCATCATACCTCCCTGTCATTCTTCACTGGAATCGAGGAAGACCTACCAAAATCATCCCTTTGAGTCAAAATAAAAAGATATTAATTAGGATCATTTTGAAAAATAAGATCCATTTACATATCATTCACGGTGTTGTTTAAATCACTCAGGTCCCTCTGGCTGATCGTCTCTACGATACATGCTTTGTTAAATCTGGGCTCTTATTTCCGCTCGCCCTCGGCACTGGTGCCAGAGAGAAACGGAATAAGCATGCCCAAACACGATCTTTCATCACGTCATTTTCAGCGAAAAATTTCGGAATTTTGCGAGGTGCGTATCGCGCCGATCGCGTCAAAACGGGTACTAGAGAACGTCCCCCTACCTCACAAGCCTGATCATCTATCGCAAACGGCCGCCGATCCTGAACGGCCATCTCGACTGGACCGCGATCGGAGAAGCCTGTGGGATCGAAGACGAAATGGCAGCTGAACTGAAGAAGCAGTTACGGCCGGCACTGGATGCGATCATCAGATGGCTGAAGGCACCGCCCGTCGCAGAAGATGTTCCTCCGGCGAAGCTGTCTACGCGCGCAAGCAAGGTCGAGCCGGTCAGAAAGACAGCGGCCGCCGCCTCGACCAGAAAACGGCGTTGGTGCAGGGATCGTT
>NZ_AJWE01000050.1:0-43976 GCF_000281145.1 Rhizobium sp. CF142
GGCGGCCGGGCTGCCGCTGCAGGCGTCCAGCCAGTCGATGATCATGACGTCGGGGCCGGAACCCAGGATGTTCCAGGGGTGGAAGTCGCCATGGCAGACCTTGTCCTCATCGGGGAGAGCGTCGAGCGCGAAAAGCAGACGTTCGCGCAAGCCGTGCGGCAGATCCTCCGTATGCTCGATATTGGCCGACAGCCTTGCTTTCAGGGAAGGGAGGCCGGTGCCGGGCTCGTGGTGCAGGCGCAGTTGAAGCTCTGCCATGTCCTTAATGGCAGAGAGCGGCGGCTCCGGCGTCATCTCGTCGGCAAAGCTGAAGTCCGGCGCGCGATCCATAAGCAGTCCCCAGCGGCCGTGATAATCGCCGACGACGTGGATCCTGGGTGCTGGCAGTGAAAGCTTTTCCGCGATCGCCAGATTGGCAGCCTCGCGGAAGGCCGGGGCTTTCGGGCGGCCGGTCCGGTAGAGCTTCAGCGCCAGCGTGCCATGCTCAAAGACTTCCGCTTCCTTGCCGGCGCCGAGCAGACGGCCGATTTCGCTCATGTCGGGCTCCCGTTCATTGCGTGTATTCCAGAGCGATGTGGTGCTGATCTTTGTGGCGGGAAGGGGAGGCAAGAGGATCGATTGTTGCGGCTGTGGAGACACTGTGTCTGTGCTGGCAGGCTTTATCCGACGCGCTAGGCGTGGATGATGGCCGCGAAATAGGGCCATCCTGATATCCATGGCCTGTCATTGGGGGTGTTATGACCATCAACAATAAACGTTCGGAAGCAGTCGCCTGCTGCGGCGAGGAAATCCTGTCGCGCGAACTGCTGCTAAGCGGTACTTTCGCTGACCTGATTGCCGGGGAGGCGCCGTCGCTCCGGCTTTTGAGCGACGAGGAGCGGCGGGCATCGCTCGCATCGATGCTTGCTGCGCGGCCGGAGGGCGATGTCTGGATTTTCGCCTATGGCTCGCTGATCTGGAATCCGATCATTCTGAGCGTCGAAAGCCGGAAAGCCCGCATCGAGGGTTGGCGCCGGTCCTTCTGTCTTGCCACCGTCTCCGGGCGCGGCTCGCCCGACAATCCCGGCCTCGTGCTCGGGCTGGATGCGGGCGGCGCCTGCGACGGCGTGGCTTTGCGTCTGGAAGAAGACGATGTCGTGCACGAACTCGAGCTGTTGTGGCGGCGGGAAATGGTGGCCGAGGCCTATATTCCGCGCTGGGTCGATCTGCTTGATGAAGAGGGCGCCCGTTTTGGAAGCGGCATCGCTTTCACCATGAACCCGCAGGCAAACACTTATGCTGGCGGGCTTTCCAGGGAGGCGACCGTTCAGCGGCTTGCGACGGCCGCAGGTAGCATCGGCAGCTCGGCCGACTATCTGTTCCGCACGCGTGACGGGCTGCGGGCGCTCGATATGTGGGACGAGCTCTTGGAAGAGCTTGCCGTCGAGGTGGAAGAGGCGCAACGCAGGCTACAGCAATTGCCTGTCGAGGAATTTCGATCCGCTGTTGTGTCGAAGGCTCCGCTGGAATAGCGGAGCCTTCGACGCGGTTTTGCCGATCAGCCGGCGGCGCGTTCGGCGGGCGGACGGCGGCGCAAGCTCGCGGTCTGGATCGCCGGGGTCTTGTAGTTGGCTTCCAGCGGACCGGTTTCGGTGCCTGGTGGTACGATGGCGTCGATGGCATCGAGGATTTCGTCGCTCAGACGCACCTGCGCGCCGGCCAGAAGATCATCGAGCTGTTCCATGGTGCGCGGCCCAAGGATCGCCGAAGTGACACCCGGATGGGCGATGACGAAGGCAAGCGCCATGTGGGTGAGCGAAATGCCGGCACCTTCAGCGAGCGGAATGAGCTGCTCGACGGCATCGAGGCTGTTCTCGTTCGACATCTGCTTCGGGAAATAGGCAACGCGGCTGCTGTCGGGCTGGGCGATACCCCGGCGATAGCGGCCGGTCAGCATGCCCATGGCGAGCGGGCTCCAGACAAGGGCACCCATGCCGTAGCGTTCCAAAGTCGGCAGGACTTCGCGTTCGATGCCGCGATGGAGGATAGAGTAGGGCGGCTGCTCGGTGCGGAAGCGGGGGAGGCCGCGCTTTTCGGCCACCCATTGCGCCTCGATGATATCGGAGGCGGGGAAGGTGGAGGAGCCGATGGCGCGGATCTTGCCTGCGCGCATCAGGTCGGTCAGCGCCGAGAGCGTTTCCTCGATATCGGTGTCCGGGGCGGGGCGATGCATCTGGAAGAGATCGATATAATCGGTCTGCAGGCGGCGCAGCGAATCTTCCACGGCGCGATAGATCCAGCGGCGCGAGCTGCCCTGCTGGTTCGGATCCTGGCCCATCGGGATGAAGCATTTGGTGGCGAGAACCACATTGTCACGCCGGCCCTTCAGTGCCTTGCCGACGATCTCCTCGGATTCACCGTGGCTGTACATGTCGGCGGTGTCGATGAAGTTGATGCCGGTATCGAGTGCCTTGTGGATGATGCGGATGGAGTCGTCATGATCGGCATTGCCGATGGCGCCGAACATCATGGCGCCAAGGCAATAGGGGCTGACCTTGATGCCGGTGCGGCCAAGGGGACGGTATTGCATCTTCGTTTCCTTTGAATCCTGAACTGCCCGCAAGGGCAGGTTTTTCAATCTGGCAAAAGCCCCGGTGGCGGGCCCTGCATCTGGCAAAGCCGCGCCGAACAGGGTATAAGGGCGCATCCGGAACGCGGTTCCGTTTATACGGAACAATGTTCCGTTTTGCAAGGGGTGTTGATGTGACTGACGGGACGGACAGCCCGGGCGAGGCGCGTGAGGCTGATAGCGGCCATGACAGGCCGGTGCGAGCGGATGCGCGGCGCAACCTCGATCTGCTGCTGAAAGCGGCACTGGATGTGTTTGCCACCTCGGGCGTGGATGCACCGGTGCGCGAGATCGCGGAAAAAGCGGGTGTCGGCGTCGGCACGGTCTATCGCCATTTTCCGCAGCGCTCCGATCTCATCAAGGCGGTGGTGCGCAACGAGGTGGATGCCTGCGCCGATGCGGCGGTGTCGCTCGCCGCCGAGCATGAGCCGGGGGAGGCGCTCTCCCGCTGGATGCAGCGCTTCGCAGATTTCATCATGGCAAAGCGCGGCCTTGCCGCAGCGCTGCATTCCGGCGACCCGGCCTATCAGGCGCTCCCGCTTTATTTCGAGAAACATATGATCCCGGCCCTGCAGGGCCTGCTGGACAGAGCTGTTGCTGCGGGAGCTGCGCGCGGCGATGTCGAGGCGAACGAACTCCTGCGCGCCGGCGCGCAGCTTTCCAATCTCGGGCAGGGGGATGATCCGGCGGCAACGCGTCGGATGATCGCGCTGCTGGTGGACGGGCTCCGTTATGGGGCGGGCGTGAAGGGCTGAGGTCCGAGCTGTGGTTAGAACGGGTTGCGACGTCGTTTACCGCTTCCATCGGATACTATTTCGATGATGACAGATAATGTATCGACCGTTTCAGGTTTGCATAAGGACACATGGTATATCCATCGTGTGGTGGCGGCTTGCCTCCTTGGCACTGCATGCGGGGTTTATCTTCGCATCCTCGACTTCTGGCCGATAGGCGGAAGTGTTCTCAGTCGTCAGTTGCGGAATGTGTTCGACTTCCCCGGTTTTCTGCTGCTGTTTCTGGTTACCTTTTTCTCGGTTTTTATCTGGTTTGTGAGCGCGATAATTGCGTCGTTTCGTCGACGTTTTCGTTTAGCCGCAAGTAACATCGCTGCCATAACGCTTGTCTACGGTTGCTTGTGGGCGACGATGGTCGTGCCGATTTTCGATCCTTGGTTTTGGTATGTGCTCATCAACGAGTCGCGATTTGAAGCTGTCGTTGCCGCAAACAACGCCGCCGAAAACAGCCCGAGGTTTGCGATCATTGAGGAGCGGGACGTGTCAACCGGCATCACCGGAGCAAGCATCAATCACCTCGTCACCTTGATCTACGATGAAAGCGATGTAGCGGATGCTGCGCCATCGGATTCAGATCAAAAGCATCTTTACGGTCATTTTTACAGACGGGACACCTATTAGCGGCTGACTACCGCCGCGCTCGACCTCACGCCACCACGGTCTTCGCCTTCGGCTTCAGCAGGATGATGAGCAGCAGCCCGGCGATGATGAGGGCCGCACCTTCGAGGTGATAAGTCTGCAATTTCTCGCCGAGAATGAAATAGGCGAGCACGGCGATGAAGATCGTCTGGATATAGAGGAGCACGCCGGCGCGGGCTGCCCCCAGCGCCTCGATGCTGCGATTGAAGAGATAATACATGAGCGCGCCGCCGGGGATCGCCACATAGGCGAGCGCGATGAGGCCGCTCGTATTCAACGTCGTGCGTTCGTCGGAGGCCAGCTCGTAGAGATAGAAGGGCAGCGCCGTCAGCGCGGCTGCGCCGAGTAGCAGGACGAGAAGCGCAAGGCGGTTCAGATCAAATTTCGCCCTCCGCAGCAGCACCGTGTAAAGGCTGAAGCAGAAGGCGCCTCCGACGATCCAGAGCTCGCCGGGATTGAAGTCGAGGCGCAGCAGTGCGTCCGGGCTGCCCTTGACGATGATGAGGAGGATGCCGAGGAAGGCGAGGGCCGATCCGGCCACCTGCCAGCTTCCCATCGGCTCTGCCAGCATCAGGCGGGCGAGGATCATGGTGATGATCGGGATCAGCGCGATGATGATGCCGGCCGTGGTGGCATCGGCATGTTCGAGACCGACGAAGATCAGGCCCTGACAAATGGCCAAGCCCACGCCGCCGATGAAAAGCAGTTCCAGGCCGCGCGCCCGCATCAGCGCGAGCATCTCGCCGAAATGGTGGCGGACGATCGGCAGCAGGATCGCGAAGGCGATCAGCACGCGCCAGAAGCAGAGCGCCCAGGGCGGCATTTCGGCGGAGACCCATTTGGCTGCGATGTAGACGCCGGCTGACAAGAGCCAGCAGAGGACGCCCACGGAATAGGCTCCTGCAAGCGAACCGCCTGCCGCCTGTTCCGTCCCGACAGTATCATGATTGACCGCCAAGACATGGATCGCCATTGGCTAGTTATGCCACAGTTGACGGGCGCTGCACAGGTGAGGGTGGTGCGGCTTCGCCGCCTGTGCGCAGGCGGCTGGGTGGCTCAAGCCTTGAGTGTCCTCTCTGTCTAGGACTGCGCGCGGCTCGCGGTCGTGGCCGAAATCGCCGACAAGGTCTGGGCGTCGCGGCCATAGATATCGTCGAAATAGTGGATAACGCCGTCATCCGTCGGCCAGGCGGTGAAATAGGAAACGTAAACGGGAACCGCTTCGGGAACCGGCATGTCCTGCTTGCCGCCGGCCGCGATCTGCTGATCGACGAACTCGACCGAGGTTTTGAGGACAGCGGCAGCCATCGCCTTCGGGTTTTCCAGGCGCACGCATCCATGGCTGAACATGCGGTCCTGCGAGGCGAATTTACCGCGTGCCGGGGTGTCGTGCATGTAGATATCGTGCGAATTCGGGAAGAGGATCTTCAGCTGGCCGAGCGCATTGTCAGCACCCGGCGGCTGGACGACGCCGATATTTTCGAGCGGCTGCGACCAGTCGACCTTGGCTGACGGCATGGTCTTGCCCTTAACCGAAACCACGTAGCCTTCCTTGTCCAGATAGGCAGGATCGCGCTTCAGGTGCGGCAGCATCTCGTTGCGGATGATCGATTGCGGCACGCCCCAGTCAGGGTTGAATTCCACCGTCTTGATCGAGGCGTCGAAGAAATTCGTCTGGTGGTCCTGCTGGCCGATCACCGCCTTCATCGACAGCGTCAGCGTGCTGTTTTCATAATAGTAGGCCATGTAGGCCGGCTGGTTGATGAAGACGTAGCGCTCGGGAAATTCCTGCGGCAGCCAGCGCATTTCCTCCATAGCCACGATCACCTTGTTGATGTTGGCGGCGCTATCGCCGCCCTGGCCTGATGTGCGCAGGTAGTGCAGTTCGGCCGCGAGCTGGGCAAACTTCGGGTTGCTCGGCAGCAGGCGGTCGAAGACCACCATCAGATCAGGCGTGGCCGAGAGCTGGGCGATCGTGCCCTTCAGATCGACCGGCTTGCGCTTGAAATCATAATAGTTGGACAGCTTGTTGGGATCGATGCGACCGCGGAAATTATCCTGCAGGAACATCAGCATCTTGGCTGAGAGGGAGGCTTCGAACTCGGCCAGTGCTCTCGCGCGATCCGATCCTTGAGGCGGGGCAACGGCATAGTCGCCGGCATTCAATCCCCAGTCGTCGGCCTGTTTCAGAAGGCTCAGGGCCTGTGCGGCTTTGGGGGTCGGTCCCTTGCCGTCGACCCAGATGAGCTTTGCCTTCGGCTGGGCGTAATAGGCCTCGACCGCATCGGCGATGTCGTTATTCATCGAAACAGTCAGACCGCCCATTTCATTCAGCACCTTGGCCTGATTGCCGCTGACTGAATCAAAGAGCGCCGACAGCGACGCGCCCGTATCCTGCCGGACGATATGCGCGGGGCGGCGGGCCGGAACCGTATAGTTGGGCCTCGGGCTGGCCTGCGTGACGGGCGGCGCCGGCAGCGGCTCGGCGCGCACGGCAATTGCACTTCCCGAGAGCGCCAGCAGACCGGCGAGCGGTGCAATCCAGCGGGAAGATGTTTTCAGCGGCATTCTGGCGTCCTTGAAACCTGATTTAAACACTGTCTCGCCGCGCAGTCTTGGGGCCAGCGCGTGCGGGCAGTCTGTGTGGGGGCATTGGCTGACTAAAGCGCCAACAATCGGGCAGAAGATGGGCATTCCCTGTGTCTGGCAAGCCCACTTAAGGCAGAAGTGGTTGGAACGAAATCACTTTTTCGACAGATCAGCCGTGATCCGTCGACACTTCTGCCGGCGATGCCTTGCGCAGCCGCTGCGACAGGAAATCGATGCAGAGGCGGACTTTGGCTGCGGCCAACCGGCTGTGAGGGAAGACGACGTGGATCGGGGCTGCGGCCAGCTTTGCGCCCGGCAGAACAACCTCCAGCGCGCCGCTGTCGATATCGTCCTTGATATCCCAGATCGACTTCAGCACAAGCCCGGCACCGAGAAGCGCCCAGCGATGGGCGAGTTCGCCATTGTTGGTCGTGAGCTTGGCTGTGACATTGGCGCTGCGCCCATCCGCGAAGGTCCAGTGCGTGTTGGGCGGGTCTCCGAAGGCGATGACGTCGTGGGCGAGCAGATCGTCGATCACCTCGGGGCGGCCGCGTCGATCGAGATAGGCAGGGGAAGCGCAGATGACACGACGGTTGGGGGCGATCTGCCGGGCGATCAGGCTGGAATCGGACAGTGCGCCGAAACGAACCGCGAGATCGTAGCCGGCCTCGACGATGTTCACCAGGCCATCCTCGGTATCGAGATGGACGGTAAGATCGGGATGGGCCTGCTGGAATTCATGCAGGATCGGCGCCAGCCAGCGGCGGCCGAAGGCATAGGTGGCGGTTACTTTCAAAAGACCGCTTGCCGTATCCCTGCCGCTCGTCGCCTCGGTTTCGGCATCGTCGATCTCGGTGAGGATTTTTGTGCAGCGTTCGTAGAAGCGCGCGCCTTCTTCGGTAAGAGACAGGGAGCGCGTCGTTCTGTTGACGAGGCGGACGCCCAGCCTCTCCTCCAGTCGTGACAGTTTGCGGCTGACGACGGTCAGCGAGAAGTTCAGTTCGCGGGCCGCACCCGAGAGGCTGCCGGCCTGAACCACGCGCACGAAGACGAGCATGTCGAGGAAATTGTCGCTCATATTCTTGCTGATACCGCAAGAGATAGT
Source organism: Rhizobium sp. CF142 (assembly GCF_000281145.1). Classification (NCBI taxonomy): domain Bacteria; kingdom Pseudomonadati; phylum Pseudomonadota; class Alphaproteobacteria; order Hyphomicrobiales; family Rhizobiaceae; genus Rhizobium; species Rhizobium sp. CF142. The sequence continues at coordinate 7,736 of NZ_AJWE01000050.1, forward strand.
CGACAACAACGCCTATTCCGGCAAGAGCGTTGTCGCGCTAGCTTCTCCTCATCGAAACCACGGCGGGATCGCCGCAAACTGGAGAGAGCAGATGATATCCCTGGCCAAACAACGCGTTCTCGTCGTCGGTGGAAGCTCCGGTATCGGTCTTGCCGTTGCGCAACAGGCTGCCGCTGCGGGAGCTGAGGTGACCATTGCCTCGCGTTCTGCCGACAAGCTTAAGGAAGCCGCGCGATCGATCGCCGGAAAGGTCGAGACGGCGGTGCTCGATACGGGTGACAATGCCAGCGTCGAGGCTTTCTTCGCCAACCGTGAGGCATGGGACCATATCGTCATCTCCGCTGCCCAGACGGCGAGTGGGCCGGTACGCAAGCTGCCGCTCGATGATGCTGCCCGCGCCATGGACAGCAAGTTCTGGGGCGCCTATCGCGTTGCACGCGCTGCCCGCCTTGCCGAGCGCGGCACGCTAACCTTCATTTCCGGCTTCCTCAGCGAGCGCCCGTCTGCTTCGTCTGTGCTGCAGGGCGCGATCAATGCGGCGCTGGAATCGCTGGCGCGGGGGCTGGCGCTGGAATTGTCACCGATCAGGGTCAATGCGGTTTCTCCTGGAATGATCGACACGCCGCTCTGGTCGAAGATGGATGAGAGCAACCGCAATGCGATGTTCGAGCGCGTCGCTGGCAGCCTGCCGGCAAAGACGGTCGGACAGCCCTCCGATATTGCCAATGCTGTGCTCTTCCTGATGGTGACGCCCTTTGCCACCGGCTCGACGGTGCGTGTCGATGGCGGCGGGGCGATCGGGTGATGCCATGCTGCTCGACCATGTGACGTTACGCACGGCGGATCTGGAAGGGACAAGGCAGTTCCTGCAGGATCTGCTGGGGCTGACGGTCGGCTACCGTCCGGATTTCGGCTTTGCCGGCTACTGGCTCTACAGTGGTGATGGGCCGATCGTTCACCTCATTCCCGGCGGCGGCAGGGCCGTCGGCCGGGACGCAGAGACGATCGACCATATCGGCTTCCGCCTCGAAGGTTATGAGGCCTTTCGGCAGAAGCTCGACAGGAACGAAATTCCCTATTCCACCATGGATCTCGCCGAACTCGGCGAACGGCGTCTCTTCGTGCGCACACCTGGCGGCATTCTGCTGGAACTCGTTTTTCGAGAAGGTGGGACATCTGATTGAACAACACAGGGCCCATCGAGGACAATGCGTCGTGCGCGAATGACTGTCATCGGCAGAGCGCCTGCTGGCGGTCACGACGCTGGTGTGGACCTGACCCCGTCACCTCCAGCGTTTTGTCCTGCCGCTGGCAGCACGGCTACCGCCAGGTCCGGCGGCGTTCGAGCTCGGCCTCGGACGGTTGATCTGACACGAATGAGCCGGTCCGGACCGCGCCGTCCCGCTCATAGGTCGCGACGACGATGCCGGTGCTCGATACCACCGATCTCGTGAGCTTGAGGGCGCCCGGCGCCGCGTCGCCCTCGAACAACCGCTTGCCCTTGCCGAGAAGCAGCGGGAAGGTCAGCACGGTCATTTCGTCGATCAGCTCGTTGGCAAGCAGGGTCTGGATGAGATTGCCCGACCCTTGGATGAGCAGGTCCGGCCCGTCCTCCTGTTTGATCTTGCGTAGTGCCGCGACGATGTCCGGTCCAAGCGATTGCGAATTCTGCCAGGTCAGGGTTTCAGGCCGATGCGTCGCGACATATTTCACCGCGGGATTGAAGGCCTTGGCGATGTCGTCGTCCTGATAGGGCCAGTAGGCGGCGAAGATGTCGTAGGTCCTGCGGCCGAGCAGCAGGGCAAAGGGCTTTGCGAAGAGCTCGCCGATCACCGATCCCATCGTGTCGTCAGCATAGGGGAATACCCAGCCACCAAACCTGAAACCGTTGACAGGGTCCTCGTCAGGGCCGCCTGGTGCCTGCATCACGCCGTCGAGGCTGACGAATGTGGAGGCGATGATCTTTCTCATGGGGGTCTCTCCTCTTGGTGATCCGCGCCATTAGGCCGGATCTCGGCCTGAGGACGAAGCACGCGACAGCATGCCGACAAATCCCGGGGAAATTTATGGGAGACTTGCCGGTCCGCATATGCGAGTTTCGCCGGGCGGAGCGGCCGGCGGCCTCGGTGGTGAGGTCTGCCTCCTGTCTTGTCTGACCATTGGACGTGAATACGAGGGTGAAAATGCCTGATGTGACACGCCACCTCATCGATAGGGGTGACGGGGCAAGTGTAGAGCTTTTTCAAGCTCAGCCCGAGAGCCAAGCGCCTGCGGGCGCTATCCTGTTCGTCCACGGAAATCAGGGCGGCCGCCTCATCGGCGCGAAAGAGGCCGTCGATACCGGCACGCTGCTTCGCTTCTGTTCCCGTTTGAATATCACCGCGGCGGCGGTCTCGCAGCCGGGATTCGGGGCTTCGGATGGACCGGCCGATTTCTGCGGCCCGAACACCCAGCGGGCGATCCTGGCCGCGCTCTCCTTCCTGCGGGAACAGCCTTGCGTCGATCCTGATCGTATCGTTCTCTACGGCAACAGCCGGGGAGCGGTCGCCTCGGCCATGGTCGCAGCCCAGGCTTCCGATCTCAGAGCGGTTATCCTGCGTAGCGGGGTCTACGACCTCAAGGCTGCCTACGAGGCCAGTTCGAAAGGCTTGCGGTGGGCGATCGAGCAGGAAGCCGGTCTGTCGAACGAAGCCTTCCTGGCCCGCTCGGCCCTGAATCACGCACCGAAAATCCGTGCGGAAACCTTGCTGTTGCACGGAAGGCTCGATGAGCGTGCTCCCGTTGCCCAAGCCGAGCTGTTCTCGGATGCGCTATCCGACGCAGGAGTGTCGGTCATGCTCCACGTCTTCGAATGTGGGCACAACATTCCCCGGGAATATGCACAGGTGGCGCAGCGCTCCTTCCTGCAAAGAATGTTCGATCCGGTTGTGACGTATCATTAGGCCGGTGAGCGGCCCCAACTGTTAGCTAAGGCTGCGGAGGTAGGCGCAGAACATGTCCGCCATCGCGTCTGCGAAAGCCGAAATCTCGCTCTCATCATGCGCTGCCTCGGAAAACTCCTTTCCGACCGTGCTCATCGTCGTCATGATCAGGTCTCCGGCCATGGTCCGGATTGCGTCCGAGGCATCGGGCAGCGCTTCCCGCATGAACTGATCGATAATGGCATCGGCGGCGCCGCGTGCCTCCTGCGCTTCGGGGGCGTCGCGATAGAGGGGGGCGGCGTCGTTCAGCGCGACGCGGACGGCGGCTTCCTCGCATTCGGAGCGAATGAAGGCGTGGACGAGGGAGCGCAGCCGGTCGAGCGGTGGGCGGGCCTCGTCACCAAGGACTTCGCCCAGCAGATTCGAGGTCTGCCGCCATTCGTCGCTCTGCAGCCGGAACAGGATGGCCGCCTTGTTGGGGAAATATTGATAGAGCGAGCCGACGCTGACGCCGGCTCTTTCGGCAACCCGTGCGGTCGTGAAACGCTGCGCGCCTTCCTGCGCCAAAACCTGAACAGCGGCTTGCAGAATGGCGTTTACGAGTTCGTTCGAGCGCGCTTGTCTCGGCGCTTTTCTTGAAGAAATTCCGTGGCTTGGACGTTCTGCCATATTGGCGTTCCGCAAATGCGATTAGCGAATGCGACGGATTATTCGTATTTTCATTTCGAAAGCAAGCCATCCGAAATGAAGGATTTCTCTGATGAACACCCTCGCAGGCGCACCGCTCGCGCCGCTTCTCGATCAACTGTTTGCCGAAGCCGCCAAGGCCACCAGCCCGGTCATGGCTGCACTTTCCCGCGATGAGCGGGAACGGCTCATGCACAGCAAGACCGAATATCTCGATTTCTACGGATGCCTGAAAGACCTGTGGCTGCCCGTTTCGCGCCAGACCGGAGAGCTGCTCTACATGCTGGCGCGCAGCACCAATGCCAGGACCATCGTCGAATTCGGCACGTCCTTCGGCATTTCGACGCTCTATCTTGCCGCTGCCCTTCGCGACAATGGTGGCGGGCGGCTGATCAGCAGCGAATTCGAGGTTTCGAAGGTTGCGCGGGCTCGCCAGAACCTCACCGAAGGCGGCCTTGCCGATCTCGTCGAGATCCGCGAAGGCGATGCGCTCCAGACATTGAGCACCGATCTTCCTGATAGTATCGACCTGCTTCTGCTTGACGGGGCCAAGTCGCTCTATCCAGAGGTGCTGGCGCTGGTCGAAGGCCGGCTTCGGCCCGGCGCGCTCGTCATTGCCGACGATGCCGATTACTGCCCCCAATATCTCGACCATGTCCGTTCGGCCGCAGGCGGATACATGTCCACGCCGTTTGCCGACGACATCGAGCTGTCGATGCGCGTGGCCTGACTTCGACTATTTCCCGCACAACCACCCTAACCTCAAACAGGGCTGCCCGATGGGGCGCCCCGTCATGGAGATTTTCAATGCACATATTCGTAACGGGTGCGACCGGCTGGGTCGGCACTGCCATCGTCGAGGAACTGATCCGCGCCGGTCACAAGGTCAGCGGGCTGGTCCGCTCGATCGCAAAAGCCAAGGCCATTGCGGTCATCGGCGCAAAGCTCGTTCCGGGATCGCTCGATGATCTCGACCTTCTCGGCGAGGCCGCGTCCAAGGCCGATGCGGTGATCCATACCGCCTTCAACCACGACTTCTCGAAATTCCTCGACAATGCGGCGCAGGACGAGCGTGCGATCCATGCACTCGGGAATGCACTTGCCGGGTCGGATCGCCCGCTCATCGTCACATCGGGCCTGCTGGGCTTTCCGCGGGGGGCAACGGAAGCGGACCTGCCGAACCCGGCGTCACCGCGCAAATCGGAAGCCGCCGCCCGTGCGCTTGCCGGGCAAGGGAACCGTGCGGCGACGATGCGGCTTGCCCCGAGCGTGCACGGCATCGGCGATTACGGCTTCGTCCCGATCCTCGTGCGCATTGCCCGGGAGACAGGCGTATCCGCCTATCTTGACGATGGGACGAACTGCTGGTCGGGCGTGCACCGGCTGGACGCGGCCCGCCTTTACCGCCTGGCGCTCGAAAGCGGCGTGACCGAAGCCGCCTATCATGCTGTCGCCGACGAAGCGGTGCCGTTCCGAGAGATCGCCGAGGTGATCGGACGCCAGCTCGGACTGCCGGTGGAGCCTCGCCCTCGCGAACATTTCGGCTGGTTCGCCACCATGGCGGCAACGAACATGGCAGCCTCCAGCGCCCATACGCGCTGGCTGCTCGGCTGGCAGCCGACCTGCCGGGGCCTCATCGACGATCTCGACCAGCCTGGCTATTATGCGCGCTAGGCTCGCCGGAAGCCGTCAATGCCCGCCCATCGGCTGGCCGTCAGGCTGGTTGGGCGGGCGCCTCACGTAAAGGGATGCCACGACGGCCGCCAGCGAAATCAGCGCGCCGACGAAGAAGGCGGACTGCATGCCGCCGACGGTTGCCGTTGCGGCATCTGCTTCCCCTTGAGTCAGGATGCCGGCGCGCCAGGTCATGATGGCGACGTAGAGCGTGGTGCCGGCGGCACCGGCGACCTGCTGGGTGGTGCCGATGATGGCGCTGCCATGGGAATAGAGTTTCGGCGGCAGCGAGCCGAGGCTGACGGTGAAGAGCGGCGTGAACATCAGGGCAAGGCCGATACTCATCACGATGTGCAAGCCGAGCACGACCCAGATCGGCGTCGTGACGGTGAGGAAGGTCAGGCCCCACATGACGGAGCTGAAGAGGAGTGCGCCGGGAATGACCAGGCGGGCAGGGCCGTAGCGGTCGAACAGCCTGCCGACGAAGGGGGCACAGAGGCCCATGATCAGGCCGCCGGGCAGAAGCAGCAGGCCGGTCGTGAGCGTCGTCTGGCCGAGCACGGACAGAAGATAGATCGGCAGCAGGATGAAGACGCCGAACATCGACATCATCAGGATCGCCATCATGCCTGCGGCGATCGTGAAGGTCTTCGTCTGCAAAGTGCGCAGGTCGAGAAGCGCCCGTTCCTGCTTCTGGAGATAGAGCTGCCGCCAGATGAAGATGGCGATGACGGCGGCACCGGCAACAAGCATGACGCGGGGATCGAGCGGCGTCGCACCCGCCTCGGGCGCACCGAGCTCGCTGATGCCGAAGACGAAACTGCCGAAGCCGATAGCCGAGAGTACGACCGAGATAACATCGAGCGGCGCCTTCGACGGAACGGTGACGTTCTCGATTTTCGAGGTGCCAAGCGCGAGAGCCGCAAGCGCGATCGGCAGCACCAGCAGGAAGAGCCAGCGCCAGTCGAGCGAGGAGAGAATGAGGCCCGAAATCGTTGGGCCGATGGCGGGGGCCACGGATATGACGATCGAGATATTGCCCATCGTCTTGCCGCGCGAATGCGGCGGCACGAGGTTCATGATCGTGGTCATCAGCAGCGGCATCATGATCGCGGTGCCCGAGGCCTGGACGATGCGGCCGACGACCAGCATGGGGAAGCCGGGGGCAAGCGCGGAGACCAGCGTGCCGGCGGAAAAGAGCGACATGGCGAGGATGAAGACCGGACGCGTGTTCAGCCGCTGCAGGAGATAGCCTGTCACGGGGATGACGGTGGCCATGGTCAGCATGAAGGCCGAGGTCAGCCATTGGGCGGAGCTTGCCGGAATCTTCAGATCGGCCATCAGGTGCGGGATCGCCACACCCATGATGGTTTCGTTGAGGATGACCACGAAGGCGGAGACGAGCAGCAGGCCGATCACCAGCCTGTTGCGGGCACTATGGTCTTCGACCGGCAGTTCGGCCTGTTCTTCGATCTCTGAGAGCAAGGGTTCACTGGTCATGGCGTTCCTATATCCATGTCTGAAAGAAGGAGTTCTGCCTTAAGACGAAAGTGCCGGGCTGATTGCGACACCGGGTACGCGTAATTCCTCTGTCTTTATGCTGTCGCTCGGATGCAAGGCTATTTTTAGCGGAATCTGACCGTGTCTCTTTTCGATAGGGTATGCCGCGTGACACCCCCCTCTGGCCTGCCGGCCATCTCCCCCACAGGTGGGGAGATTGGCTGGGCGCACCGGTTTCCCCAAACAAGAAACGTTGCAAACGGCACGACGTAGTGATGTGCGAAGGTCAGGTCACTTGCCGATCTCCACCCTTGTGGGGGAGATGGCCGGCAGGCCAGAGGGGGGTGTCACGCGCATGACAGACAAAATATTCACGGTACAGCGCAAATGCCAAGAAACCCGCATCACTGCAGCGTCGGCAGCCCCCATTCTTCCAGCGAAAAGGCTTCGGCTGGTAGGCGCATCTCCGAGAGAGCGACAGGGCGGCGGCGGAATGATGTGGCGGTGTAAGGGAAGGCCAGATTCATTCCGCTGATATCAAGCTTGAGCGGCAGCCCGTCGCCTGTGAGGCACTGGCTGTTTCCGGCGTCCTGAACTCCCGGCATCAGATCAAACCATTCGCAGGTCTCGCCGAGGATTGTTTCGCTCCTGCCGAGCGAGGTCTTGCCGGTTGCCTCATCGAATTTCAAAGGCGGGGAGCCATCGTCTGCCGGACGTCCGGCCGTGAGCCTGCGATAGCCACCTGCCTGCCGATAGGAGATGCCCTGATCTTCGCGCTTGTTCCAGATCCTGATGCTGACGGAGCCGCCGCGGTCCCGCTGTTCACGATAGTACCAGGGATAATGGCGCAACAACCGCATGGTTGAGCCGCCTATGCTCTCCAGCGTGATGTCGAAATCGGGCTGGGAGGGATCGGTATTGTCGCTGCGGATCGGTTTGAGCCAGAATTCCGGAGTCAGGATTTCCGATGGCGGATAGATCTCCGCGGGAGTGACGGGGCGGCGGTCGAGCCTTGCAAGGCGGGTGTGGTAGAGCGGCACGTCATTCGGGGTCAGCAGCCTTGTTTCGATGACGATGCCGTCCTTGGTGGCGCAGTTCTGCTCGCGGGCGATGAATGTTCCGGGTGCGGGCGGCTTGCTCGCCGTTTGGAGCCATGTGCAGTGCTCGCCGGCAATGGTCGAGACTTCCTGGAGTGGTTGAGGCGTTTCTGTCTTCGTGGCATCCGGTTTGCGGTCGCGAAGCAGAAGCTCGAGATACGTGATCTCACCATCCGCCTGCCTGCTCCAGCGCAGGACCGGCTTCGTCTCATCCGGTCCGAAGCCGATGCTGGCCCGTCCACCTCGCAGCGTCTCGCTCAGAAACATGCCGTCGTGATGGACAATCGTGACGATCGGATCGACTTTCTTGCCGTCCTTGTCGAGTGCCTGCATGACGGCGACGTAATCCGGTCGTGGCGGGGAGGCGGTAACACTCGACTGCGCAACAGTTGGCCCCGCGAAGGCCATGCAGGCGATTGCGCCGATAATTGCTGATGTCTTCATTGCCTCTCGGGTCTTCGAGCCTGCGCGCACCATAGCGCCGCCGGCAGCAGATGACGGTTTTGCCGAGAAAATCAATGGAGCCTATGCCACAGGCTCAATGGAAACTTATCGAAAGACGCCCATCAATGGACAATGGTCAGCGCGGCGATGCCCGCCTCGTCGGCGGCGCGCAAAAACGCTTCCCGGAATTGTTCCGGGGCAACGTCTCCACAGATGGCGTCGATGCAGGCTTTGACGGCGATCATATATTCCTCGCCATCATCGAAAGGCCAGTCCCGGATCAGCAGGTATGCGGCATCGCCGAGCGTACGCACGACAGTGTGCGTTTCCCGACCGCGCAAAACCAGCCCGACCGGCGCGAATGCCGATGACGTGTTCCAGTTCATTGTCCTCGACCCCTCAAGGCATGGAGATTGAGACCCTCCAACACACTATACGCGTGAATTATGAAATTCGGAATTGCGGAATGCGTGAATGTTGAGCACGTGACTTATTTGCCGCGGGCAAAAGAAAGGGCGCTCTACGACCTGATGTCGGAGCGCCCTGCGGCTGCATCGGCGTCAGTTGCGGCGGAGGCCGATGGCAGGCCAGTTCAGAAGACCGCATTTGGAACGAAATGGCAACGCCCGGTGCCGGTCTGCGCCGGCATGCGGCCTGCAATCCACAGGGTTTCCACAGCTTATCCACAGGTGCGGCCCGATCTCCTCCAACGCTTTCAACGACATATGCCCGAAAGCGATCGGCCTGCTCCAGATGGGTGATGTGACCGCCAGACGACACCGCGAATATCTTCCGGGCAAACTGCCCGAAAGGCCACAATGCCAGGCTATGGTGGCCCTCCCTCCTGGAGCGCTTGGCGGCGGACGCTCGGAGGTGGGAGGCGGCAGGCGTGCATGAGGGCCTGCCGCCTTCATCGCTAGGGGTTCGAGACAAATCGGCGGACGTCAAGGAGACTTTCGAGGCGCGCGCCTTCGCAAATAAAAAGGACCCGCTCACTTGGGAGCGGGTCTCAGGGGTGCCCGGAGTCGGACGGGCATCGGCAAAAAACGGTCGATCAGATATAGGCCGCAGCATCGACGCTCCAGGTATCCGGCATCTTCGACGTCGCAAAGGCGCTGTCATTTGCAGGACGGACGTGCTGACGGGCGGCAGCGTCGAGCAGGGCCGCAAAGGATGCCAGGCTGATCTTGTCGGCGCGAAGCATCTGGCGGATCAGCGGATCTCTCAGCATTTCCGATGGGGTCATCTCGTGCATGGTATCCTCCAGGAATTGGTTTCCCAACGCTCAAAGCATCTTAAGTCCGTATTGCTATCAATGCATGTCGCGACGATGGCGAAAAGACGGTAAATGAGGTTCATTCGGGTTAGCTCCAATGTGGGATTGGCCCGCCATTTTGTCGGATGCTACCGTAGCGCCTGCGAAGTGAACCGTAGGGGAGGACGGGCGCATGGAAGCTAGGCACGGGCAAGCAAAAATGTTCGACGAGATCATCGTGGGTCTGACCACGCTCGAGGCCGAGATCGCCACGATCAACGCCGAGCCCCTGCCTCGCATGGATTTGAAATATGCGGAGGCCGAATGGAAGGCCAGGCCGGCAAAGGTGCGCAAGCGCCTCGGCAAGACGAGAACGGCGAAACCCAACGTATGACATCAGGCTTTGGCAACGCAATTTTGACCATGAACGTATTTTCTGACGTTCGCTCACATTTTGCCGGTTGCATGTCGATGGGAAAGCCGCTTTTCTTGTGATCCACATCCCTAATTTAGAGATATCCTGACCGCAATGAACCGTTACGACATCGAGCGCCGGAACGATGACGACTGGACTGTCATCGACCGGCTGACGGGCGCACCCGTGCCGCATCTGCCGGAAAAACTCGGAAGCAGGCTTGAAGCCCAGGCGCTTGCCGACTTTCGCAACCGGCTGGCCATCCCGCAACAGGAGCGCATTCGCTCCCGCCTCGATACGCTGAGGCTCGCCTGGCAGGCGCTGACGGGCAAGCGGACGCGTTAGAGCGTCATGCGTCGCTACCAGCGGAGGATTTTTCGGCCCAGCAGGAATCCGGCTGCCGTCGCCACCAGGATGCCGATCGAATACCATGTCGCCAGAAACAGCGGGCTGTCGTCGGGGCAGTGCCAGGCATAGATGGCGGCCGCAATGCCGCCGGCGGCAAGACCTGCCACCGCACCCGCCGTGCCCGGATTTTCAGGGGCGCCCTGGCGGACCGAATAAAGGATGGCGGCAAGCGGTGCGATCGAAAGGGTCGGGACGTAGAACAGGCAGAAGGCGGAGAAACGCCCCTCCATGCTGCTTGCCCAGTCCGCCTGCGGCACGACGAGGAGTTCGGTCACCATGCCGGCGATCAGAACCGCTAGCGGCAGGATGAGTGTCAGGGCCGCCGAGCGCAGCGAGACGCCTGGTTTGCCGATCCGGAAGGCGAGGCGGGTGGCGGTTACGGCGATCAGCAGGGTGGTGCCGAGCTTGAAGAGGACACGCGGCGTCTCGATCATCTCGGCCATGTTTCTGCGTATGCCGATGGTGGAGATAAGAAGTGCGGCTGAAATCACCACGCCGATGACCAGTGCGATCATGAAGACGCGGCCAAAGCGGATGCGGACGCGCGCATCCTTTGCCAGCATGTTGATCAGGTCATCCGTTTTCACGCGTGTTGCTCCGATAGAGGGCCGCCAATCCTTTGAGCGCCCTGTGCAGCGCCACTCGCACGGCGCCTTCCGTCATCTGTAGCCGCTCGGCCGTTTCGCGGATGCCGGCGCCGCCGAGCGAGATCGACCGCACGATTTCGCGCTGCGGGTCGCGCAAGCCTTCCAGCATGCGGTCGACATCGATGCGGTCGGCGCCATCATCCTGGTGGTCGGCTTCGAGCGTTTCCATCACATCCTCGATCGGCACGCTGACATGGCGACCACGCCGGCGCAGGCTGTCGATCAGCTTGTTACGCACGATTGTCGAGAGCCACGGACCGATGGGTCGGGAAACATCCCAGGTCCCGCGCTTCAGGTGCACTGCCAGCAGAACTTCCTGCACCACGTCTTCCACCTCGCTCGGCGGGGCACCGAACTGGTCGCAGCGCCTGCGCGCAATCGAACGCAGATAGGGTGTCACGGCCTTCAGGAAACGGTCATAGGCCGTTGCGTCGCCGGCGATTGCCGCGCGCATCCAGGCCGCCCATTCCTCTTCGCGGGCCGAATATTTCATCCGCCACTCACCTCTACGCACGGGGCCACGTGTTTGTTACCGTCATCCTGAAAATTTTGATGACGCGGCACGTGAGGCAGAGCCGGCGTCGGTGCCTATTGAGCGCATCGGCGGGCAAACGGCAAGAGTAGTGCGGCAACAAAGCACAAAAGCCGCCCGGCGCGATGAGGAGCCGGGCGGGTGTTTATGTGGATCGCTGCTGTGGTGAATTCTAGCTGTTGGCAGCGCCTGAGATCCGCGCGATCAGATGGTCGAGCGACAGGCGGCCCGGGCCGTAGCGCATGATGGCAAGCGCCATCGCCGCCCAGGTGATGTGGATGGGCCAGCCATCGGGAACGGTCAGCTCCACGATGCAGGTCATGAACAGCAGACCGAGGCCGGCAAAGCGGGTGGCGAGGCCGAGGATGAGCAGCGTCGGGAAGATGATCTCACCGCAGCCGGACAGGAAAGCCATGACGGCAGGCATGGGGAAGGGGTATGGCCCACCCGGCAGATGCAGCATGAATTCCTGGGTGAAGAGATCGATTGCCGTATCGTTCAGCTGCAGGAAGCCATCCCATTTCAGGATGCCCGAGCGCCAGAAGGGAACGGCGAGTGCCACGCGGATGACGGCCTGGACGACATCCGGTTGGGCGACGGCACGGACAAGTCCGTCAGCCGTCGCCACAAGCCGCGCCAGCGGGGAGAGAGCGCCGTGGGGAGGCCTGTTGCGAGGTAGGGAATCAAGCATGTTCGACATTGAAAATCTCCATTTCGACATGGGAGAAGGCCCTGATAGTGGAAAAGGTATGGGCTGCGATCATCTCGCCGATCATGCCGGAGAGATCGAAGGCCGGCTCCGCCTCGAGCCCCGCCGCGACGGCTGCCGCAAGGCATTCGCCTGAGAGCAGCGCGCCGAGGAAGGCGGCTCCGCCCGGCGGCAGGTGGCGAACCGTGACCTCATCGTCGATGCGCGTGATCAAACCTTCCTCGGGCCGGTTCTCGACGCGGCCGACCGGCCCGGCGCCGCGGTTCATGGCGAAGATGGTGACAGCCGGGTGGACTGATGAAATCACCCGCGTTGAGGGATGGGGCTGGAACGTCACGCCGCCTAGCTCTTCCGGCGGTACGGCCGCAAGCGCTTCGGGCTTGAGCGCTGGCGCATCGGCGGCGTGATAGGCATCCAGCCAGGCGCGCTCGATACGTGCCACATCCGACAGCCAGGGCATGTCCTGCGCATGTTCGTAGCGGCCGATGAAATCGGGGAAATCCCGGCCGTATTCGAAGAGCAGCGGCGAGGTGGGCGGCGTTTCGCGCACATGGAAGCGAGCCATTGCGCGGAAGAAATCCGGCCCGGTGATGCGTTCGACTGCCGGGAAGATCGACGACAATGCGGCGATCAGGCTGACGGTGACATTGTTGCGGTAGACATTGTAGCGCTTCTCCGCCCGCTTGCCGCGCGGACCTGTCACCAGGTCAGGGGCTGGCGCATCGGGGGCAAGCAGGGCTGCGGAAAACTGTCCCGCGAAGTCAGGCGCGGGTCGGCGCATGGGCAGGATATCAGCCGAGGGCATGGAAGGTCTCCCGGTCTCTGGCGTGCCGATCAAGGATCGCCTGTGCGGCCAGCGCCTCGGCGCGCAGTACCGACCAATCGGGGATCTTGCTGTCCCATTCGATCAGGGTCGGGATCGGTCCACAGCGGGCAATGACAATTTCATAGAGCTGCCAGACGGCATCGGCGACTGGCCCGTCATGGCTATCGATCAGAAGCAGTTCGCCTTCGTCATCCTCCTGTTCGGCATGGCCGGCGAGGTGGATCTCGCCGACACCAGACAGCGGAAAATCGCGGAGGTATTCCAATGCTGAAAAGCCGTGATTGGTGGCGGAGACGAAGACATTGTTGATGTCGAGCAGCAGGCCGCAGCCGGTGCGCCTGGATATCTCGCGGATGAAATCCGTCTCGCTCATGGAGGATTCCGCAAAGAGTACGTAGGTGGACGGGTTTTCGAGCAGGATCGGCCGGCCGATGGCGTTCTGCATCTGATCGACATGATCGCAGACATGGGCAAGCGTTGTGGCCGTATAGGGCAGCGGCAGCAGGTCGTTCAGATAGGTATCGGCATGCGTCGACCAGGCAAGATGCTCAGACACCAGCGCTGGTTCGTAGCGGTCGACGAGGTTTTTGAACCGCTTGAGGTGATCCTTGTTGAGCGGCTGCGGGCCGCCGAGCGACATGCAGACGCCATGCAGTGAAATCGGGTGGTCGCGGCGCACCCTTTCGAGCGCGCGATGCGGCGGGCCGCCGGCGCCCATGTAATTCTCGGCATGAACTTCGAAGAAACCCTGCGGGCCTGATACGGCTGAGATTGCTGCAAGATGCTCCGGCTTGAAGCTGGTACCGGCCTGGCCGGCAAGTGAAAATGTCGGAAAGCGGAGGGTGCTTTCCGTCTCCATGGGAAGGTTGTTCGTCATGCTGACGTTTGCCATGTTCGCCTCCGCTTTCCTTGATCTTCGTCTGTTTCCGACGGCTTAGATGTCGCGCGTCAGCGGCTTCAGCGCGCCATGACGGCCGCCCGGAATATCGAGCGAGGCGCAGGTGCCGCCCTGGACGAATTTCCACGAATTGCCCTGGAAATCCTTGACCGAGGTGCCCTGGCATGTCGTGCCTGGACCGGCAGCGCAATCATTCTGGCCCTTCAGCGCAACGCCGTAGCACTTCTCCTTGTGGGCCGCGGTTGCAGCAGCGGCCTCAGCCTTGGTCAGCGGGGCGGCGCTTGCCATCGTGGCAAGAGCTGACGTGATTGCGCCGGCAAGAAGGGCGGTGCTGATGGAAGTCTTCAACATTGGTAGTCTCCGTTGCTTGAAACGCCCCTGTTTCAGCGGGGCACGTCGGGGTATTCGCAACGGGAGGGCGGGTTGTTACAGGCGGGGTGGTAACGAAGGCGTGATGCGGTCTTGGGGGCGCGGGGAGGCGGCCTTTCCTGCGGTATCCCGGCGACGTAATCTGCTTTGCCGGGGCGAGGATGGTGCTTATGCTGGTGCAATCATCCGTTCGATCCCTTTGCGGACAGGCTCCGATATGTCGATCAAATCTCGAAACGTGCTGTTCGTGTGCAGCCAGAACAAGCTGCGAAGCCCAACCGCCGAGCAGGTGTTTTCCGCGCGCGAGGACATCGAAGTGTCGTCGGCAGGAACGAATAACGACGCCTGCAATCCACTCGATGCGGAACAAGTGGAGTGGGCCGACATCATCTTCGTGATGGAGAAGGCGCATCGCAGCAAACTCACCCGCAAATTCCGCAAGTCGCTGAACGGCAAGCGCATTATCTGCCTCGACATTCCCGACGACTACGAATTCATGGACCCAGTGCTGGTCAACCTGTTGGAACGCAAGGTTCTCAGGTATCTGTGAAGCGAAATGTAGTTCGAATCCCGGGGATATGTTTGCCAACACGTTTCACGTTCGGTGGATTTACCGCTTTTCTCCTCCGCTTTTTCAATCATCAGAAAACATTGCAGGCCAAGCGTTCCAGCCTGAAGGACGATATTGACATAGGCGCCGAATGGATCGCGAAGGCGCTGCTGAGCTCCGGATATGATGCCAATTTTGCGCCCGATAGCATTGCAGAGCTCGAAAGGTTTTTTCGGGATCAGACGGTTGGCGGGCAGCCTCTGCCAGGTGGCCTGCTGTCGGAGAATCTGGGTGTAAGGCTTTTCGCGCTCGGCTGCTATTGCGCCGGGAGCTTGGTGGGGACTGGGTCACCGATGACGGCGACCCCAATGGTGAAGTGAATGTGGCGCTGAAGTTTGGAAATGGAGCGACCTGCTGGCCGGTGCAGCGGTTGATGAAACGGCTGCACAGCGAAGAAGACGACCTTGTCGCCTGGGCTGTGTCGATCAGATATAGCCAGCATTGACATCGCGTGCCGTGAATGGCCAGACCCGTCGGCAAGCATCACGGCTCACTTTCGATATCGAACACCAGCAACCCGGGAGCTTCCAGAGGCAACTGCGCTACCACGTCTCCCGCGGGGTTCAACACCGCCGTCGGCCCCCAGCCGATGCGTCCCTCGCGTTCTCCCGTCACGTCGGCGGAGATGAGCCACAGGCTGGTTTCCCGGCAGCGCTCGCCTCTGGCGGCATTGTGTACGTCCCGGAATTTCTCGGCATTGGCGCGGGGCATCATGTTGTTGGCGCAGCAGACGAGGAGGGATGCGCCTGTGAGTGCGACCTTGCGGGCGGCCTCGGGGAAACCGGTATCGTAGCAAATATTGATGCCGAACCGCAGGCCATCGACCGTGAAGACGGGCGCCTCGGTGCCTGGCTGGAAGAACCGTTCTCCCTTGAGCAGATGCGCCTTGCGATATCGGCCGATCAGCTTGCCCTTTTCGATGACGACGGCGGTGTTGAACAGCGCTTCGCCTTCGGACTCGATCATGCCCATCACAATCATGGGGCCGGCAGCAGCAAGCCGGTTCGTCACGGCTTTGAACATCGGCGATGCGAGACCCATCGCGGCGCGCCGTGCCGCCTCCGGCTCTGTCAGATAGCCCTGCAGAAACCCTTCGGGAAAGCAGAGGAGCCGTGCGCCCTCGGCTTCGGCCTGACGGATCACCTCGAGCGCGCATGTCAGTGCTGCCTCGACATCCTCGCGGTATTCAGGAGTTTGGGCGGCAGCGATGCGGACGGTTTTCATGCAGGATTCCGATTGTTCTCACAATTATCCGTATCCGAACAGACGAACATCCGCCCGCCGCTGTTATCCATGATCATCTCGTCGAGGTAGACGCCGGTCTTGCCGCAAAGCGCGCATGGCTCCGAAAACTCCTGAATCCGAAACGGGTGATCCTCGAAATCGATACTTTCCACCTGCGAGTAGGGCGGGATGGCGTAAATCCGTTTCTGCGTGCCGGAGCCGAAAAGCTGCAGGGCCGGCATCCTGTGCAGGCGGGGATTGTCGAAGGTCGGGATCGGGGTCGGCGACATGAGGTAGCGGCCTTCGACCATGACGGGGTAATCGCGGTTGATGGTGATCCTGCCGTGCCGGGTGACATCCTCGTAGAGCTTGACATGCATCAGCCCGTAATCGGCATTGGCATGCATCTTCCGCGTTTCGGTCTCCTTCGGCTCGAAACGCTGCAGCGGTTCGGGGATCGGTACCTGATAGACAAGGATCTGATCCTCCCTCAGCGGCTGTTCGGGGATGCGGTGACGGGTCTGGATGATCGAGGCTTCAGAGAGATGCGTCGTGGTTTCGACTTCGGCGACCTTGGCGAAGAAGCTGCGGATGGAGACGGCGTTCGTCGTGTCGTCGGCGCCCTGGTCGATGACCTTCAGCACGTCATCGGGGCCGATGATGGAGGCGGTCAACTGTACGCCGCCCGTTCCCCAGCCGTAAGGCATCGGCATTTCCCTCGACGCAAAGGGCACCTGGTAGCCGGGAATGGCGATCGCCTTCAGGATGGCGCGGCGGACCATCCTTTTCGTCTGCTCGTCGAGATAGCCGAAATTGTAGAGCTCGTTCGAGTTCATGGATGTTGGCCCTTCATCAGCTTGTAACTTGTATAGTTTAATAGATAAATACCGTTATAAGTATTTGAATAATATATGGATATTAAACTACGATGACGGTTGGTGACAAAAAACAGAAATCCAAGCTGGCGGGGGTCGCGCTGTGGCGGCGGATCGCCGATGAAATACGGCTGGATATCGTCGGCGCGCGGCTGGCGCGCGGGGAACGGCTGCCGACGGAGGCGAAGCTTGCCGAACGCTTTTCGGCAAACCGGCATACGGTGCGCCGGGCGCTGGCGATGCTGGCACAGGAGGGCGTCATCCGCGCGGAGCAGGGGCGCGGTGTTTTCGTGCAGGATGCGCGGCGGGTGTTTTACCGCATCGGACCGCGAACGCGGTTTTCCGAAGGGGTTGATGGACAAGACCGGCAGGTGCGTGGGGCACTGATGTCGCAGGCGCAAGAGCAGGCATCGTCCGAGGTCGCCAAGGGTCTCGACATCAAACCCGGAGCGCCAGTCATCCGGATGGAGACGATGGCTTTCGTGGATGAGGCGCCGTTCTCACGCAGCACGCACTGGTTTGCGCGGGAGAGATTTGACGGTATCGCGGAGGCCTATGCCGCGCGCCTGTCGATCACGGCGGCTTTGCAGGGCTTCGGCGTGGAGACTTACACCCGCCATTCGACCCGCATCACTATCAGGCATGCCGAGGCCGAAGAGATTATCCAGCTGGGGTTGTCGCCCGGCGCGGTGCTCTTGAGAGCGGAGGGCATCGATGTGGACGCGGAAGGACGGCCGATCCAGTTTCTTATTACCCGCTTTCCTGGGGATCGGGTGGAACTGCTTATCTGAAGGCTGCATGTTCTTTCCACGTCGCGCCGGGCCGGACGAGGCCTGATAGTCGCTTCGTGGGCATTTCAGGCGCATGATATCGGCGGCTCGGATGAGCCTGCGAACCTTCCGCTGGAAAGGATGCGTGTCATGGGAAAAGAGCAATCGATCGAGAGACTGCAGATGTCGCGGCGTTCGCTGTTGCTGACAGGCACGGCAGCCGGGCTGACGGCGATACTTTCGTCGCCTGTAGCTGCGGCCGATCCTGTCGATGCAGAGGCTCCTGCTGGCGAGGTCCGGCCGTTCCGGGCCGATATTCCCGAGGCGGCGCTTGCCGATCTCCGGCGTCGGCTTGCCGCCACCCGGTGGCCCGACGGAGAGACGGTACGTGACCGCTCGCAGGGTGTGCAGCCGGAAAGGCTGAAGGCGCTGGTCGATGAGTGGCAGTCTTCCTATGACTGGCGCAAAGCTGAAGAGCGGCTGAACGCCTTTCCGCAATTCGTGACCGGGATCGACGGCATCGACATCCATTTCATCCATGTCCGCTCGCGCCACGAGAATGCTCTGCCGCTGATCATGACGCATGGCTGGCCGGGGTCGATATTCGAGCTCATAGACGTGATCGGCCCGCTGACCGACCCGACCGCGCATGGCGGCATGGCTGGCGATGCCTTCCATCTGGTGATCCCGTCGATCCCCGGCTTCGGCTTCTCCGGCAAGCCCACGGAAAAGGGCTGGAACCCGCAACGCATCGCGGCCGCCTGGGACACGTTGATGAAACGCCTCGGCTATACCAGCTATGTCTCGCAGGGCGGCGACTGGGGCGCGATCATCAGCGATGCGCTGGGGCGGCAGGCGCCGGAGGGGCTGCTTGGCATCCACGTCAACAGGGTCGAGCGCGCCACCACCTTTCCGCCTGACGCCGCTCAGGCGCTGATGAGCGGGGCGCCGGCGCCCGACGGCCTGTCACCGGAGGAGAAGGTGATTTTCATGGAAGCCCGGGATTTCCTCGCCAATGGCTTCGGTTATGCCGCGATCATGGGAACCCGGCCGGAAACGATCGGCTATGGACTTGCGGATTCTCCCGTGGGGCTTGCGGCCTGGCTCTATGACAAGATCGCCGACTGGGTGTTTACCCGCGGAGATCCTGAACAGGCGCTCGGCAGCCAGGCCATTCTCGACAATATCACGCTTTACTGGCTCACCAACACCGGGCCTTCGAGCGGGCGTATCTACTGGGAGAATGTCGCGGCCGGCGCAAAGCTGGAGCCGGTCAAGGTTCCGGTCGCGGTCACGGTCTTTCCCGGCGAGGTTTACCGCCCGCCGCGGCACTGGCTCGGCAGAGCCTATCCGCAGTTGATCTATTACAATGTGGCTGCAAAAGGCGGGCATTTCGCAGCTTGGGAGGAGCCGGAACTCTTCGCCCAGGAGGTCCGAGCCGGATTCAGGACATTGCGCTCATAGGCAGATCGCATTTCCGCGAGCGCGTGGGAACATCGAGCTTTTTCGCCCGTTTGCGAAGAGGAAAGACCTGGAGGAAGAATCCCAATGAGTAATCTCCATAATGATAGCGGCCCCGAATTCTCAGGCGGCGGGGGCCACAGTACGCTGACCGCTTTCTTCGACAGTCGTGACGATGCCGACAGGGCGATCGACCGGCTGAAGAACCTGGGTATCACTGGTGTCAGAATGATGCGGGGATATGAAGCGGATGGCGACAAGGCCGGCGTTGCCGGCGACGACCGTGGCGGTTTCTGGTCGAAGCTGGAGGACTGGCTGTTTCCGGATGAAGACCGGTCGGTCTATGCCGAAGGCCTGCGCCGTGGCGGCTTTCTGATCTCTGTCGAGGTCGACGAGGCGACCTACGGTATCGCTTACGACATTCTCGACGACGAAGGCTCCGTCGACATGGACGAACGTGCGGACATCTGGCGCGCAGAGGGCTGGAATATCAGCAAGTCGAACGAGGCTCTCGCAGCCTCGAAATATGATGCAAGCCGGGCTCGTGAAGCTGATGATGCCGAGCGTGCCCGGCAGGCAAGTGCTGTGCAGGATGACGTCTTTGCAGCCGGTGCGGCCGGTATGGCCGGCCCGGCCACACCGATCGGACGTCATACCCGCCGGCTCGATCCGAATTCCCCGCGCGTTCGTGCCTATGATCTCAATGACGAGGCACCGCTCGATCAGGAACTGCGTGACGACATCATGCCGACCGGACATCACCGCACGGTGGAGGAATCCACGGAGCGCGCAGAGCGCGAGCTTCGCCAGGCTCAGGACGTGGACGGCATGCGGCAGGAGCAGACGTTGCCGCGCGGTCGATAATGGTCTGAAACATGGGCATGCCGGGTTTCCGGCGCCCCCTTAGAGCGGCGGAAGGAAAACGGAATCATCTCTGCCGCTTTAAGGTTTTTGTTCAAGCATCGGATTATCTAAAGGCCGCTTCACACTTTTGCGCGACATGCCTTAATGCGCGGTGCCGTCGACGATGATGTGGTCATGATCCCTGGAGCATTTCTCGATGCGGGCATGGATCTTGTAGACCTCGCGCAGCATGTCGACGGTGACGACATCGCGCGGCTTGCCGCAGGCGCGCATGCGGCCGTTCTGGATGATCAGTACCTTGTCTGCGAAGCGCAGCGCCTGGTTCAGGTCGTGGATGGCGATCAGCACGATCATGCCGCGTTTGCGGGCCTGGCGCTGCATGAAATCGAGCACTTCCACCTGGCGATGAAGATCGAGCGCGCTGGTCGGCTCGTCCATCAGCATGATCTCCGGCTCGCGCACCAGCGCCTGGGCGATGGAGACGAGCTGGCGCTGGCCGCCTGACAAGACGCCGAGATCGCGGAAGGCGATCGCCTCGATGTTCAGCGCCTTCATGACGTCGTCGATGAGCCTGAGATCCTGATCGCTGACGCCCCAGGACTGGCCCTGCTTGCGGGCAAGCAGGATCGATTCATAGACCGTCAGCACGGCATTGGCCGAAGTATCCTGCGGCATGTAGCTGATGGCGTTCCTGGTCCTTGCTCCCTCGACCAGCACGTTTCCCGGACCTTTCAGGAGGCCGGTGATGCGCTTGAAGAGCGTCGATTTGCCCGCGGCATTCGGGCCGATCACGGCAACGAGTTCGCCGGCCGTCAGTTTCGGCGTGGTCACGTTTTCGACGAAGAGCTTGCGGCCGTGATAGGCGCCGACCGATTGTAGCTGAAGCGCTACCATAAGCGGCTCCTGTTCGAGAGGATGAGCGAGAAGAAGAAAGGCACGCCGACCAGCGCGGTGATGATGCCGATCGGGAAGACGACGCCGGGGATGATCGACTTCGAAACGACGGAGGTGAGCGAGAGCAGCAGTGCACCCGAGAGGACCGAGCCCGGCAGGAAGAAGCGCTGGTCTTCGCCGAGGATCATGCGGGCGATATGCGGGCCGACGAGGCCGACGAAGCCGATCGTGCCGACGAAGCTGACGGGCACGGCCGCCAGCAGCGAGACGATGAGCATCGTCTCCAGCCGGATGCGGCGCACATTGACGCCGAAGCTCGCCGCCTTGTCCTCGCCGAGGCGGATCGCGGTCAGCGCCCAGGCGTGGCGGGCAAAGAGCGGCAGGGAAATCAGCAATACGGCAAGCGTGATCCAGATCTTCGGCCAGGTGGCCTTGGTCAGGCTGCCCATGGTCCAGAAGACGACGGCCGAGAGCGCCTGTTCGGAGGCGAGATATTGCAGGAAGGCGAGGGCCGCGTTGAAGGTGAAGACCAGCGCGATGCCGAGCAGCACGACCGTCTGTACAGACACGCCGCGCGCCTGCGAGATGAAATGGATGAAGAGTGTCGCGACGAGCGCCATGATGAAGGCATTGACCGGTACCAGCAGGCCGGCGGCAACCGGCAGAATCGGCACGCTGGTGACGATGGCAAGGGCCGCGCCGAAGCTTGCGGCAGCGGAAATGCCAAGCGTGAACGGGCTTGCCAGCGGATTGGCGAGGATCGTCTGCATCTGCGCGCCGGCAACCGAGAGCGAGGCGCCGACGACGATCGCCATGACGGCGACCGGCATGCGGATATCCCAGACGACGGCGCGGATCTGCGCCGAGACGGAGTCGGGATAGAGGAGGGCGGTCACGACCTCATCGAGGCCGTAGCGAGCCGGCCCCCAGGCGAGATCGATGGCGAAGGACAGGCAGAGCGCTGCCGTCATGGCAAAAAGGATCATCAGCTTGCGGCGGGTGAGGGCGCGATAACGCGCCCCACCTGCTTCTGTTTCGATCGGCACGGCGGCGATCTCTGCCATTGGCCTTACTTTCCGGCCTTGGCGTCGACCCAGTAACCCGGCTGATAGGCGACAGGCAGGAACTTCTCGTGGAATTCCTTGAACGTCGCATCCGGGTCGAGATCGGCAAAGAGGTCCGGGTGGAACCACTTGGCCATCTGCTGCACGGCGACGAACTGGTAGGGGCTCGTGTAGAACTGGTGCCAGATCGCGTGGACATTGCCATCGGCAACCGCCTTGGAGCCGGTGAAGGCCGGGTTCTGCACGAGTGCATCCAGCGCCTTGCGGCTGTCGTCAATGGTGGCGGCAGCGGCCGGACCGACATTGACGTAATCCTTGGCGTCCTTGGTCTGGCTCCAGTTCGAGCCGGTGACGACGACGACGTCAGGATTGGAAGCGACGACCTGTTCGGCATTGATCGAGCCGGTATAGCCGGGCAGGAAATCGGAGCCGAGATTGTGGCCGCCGGCCCAATCCACCATCAGGCCGAAATTGTCGGGGCCGAAGGTGCCGCAGCATTCGACGAGGCCGGCAGCGCGGTACATGAAGACGTTTGGCTTCCCAGGGTTGGCTTCCTTCAGCTTGTCGGTGACGCGCGCCATCTGCTCTTTCCAATAGGCGGCGACGGCTTCGGCGCGATCCTCATGGCCGAAGATCTTGCCGAGGATTTTCAGACTCGGCTCGGTGTTGTCGAGGATATGCTCGCGGAAATCGATGTAGACGATCTTCACGCCGATCTTGTTCAGCATGTCCTCGAGCTTCACCTCGTCGGCGGCCTTCTTGTTGCCGATCGGCAGCAGCATGACATCGGGGTGGAGGGCCACGACCGTCTCGGTCTGCAGCGTGCCATCCGTCAGGTTGCCGAGGAAGGGCAGGTCCTTACCCCTAGGGAACTTCTCGACATAGGCGTTGAAGCCATCTTTGTCGGTCGTCCAGAGATCATTGCGCCAACCGACGATCTTGGCGAAAGGATCGTCCTTCTCGATCGGGGCGACGGCATAGAGCATGCGGCCTTCACCGAGAATCACGCGCTCGACCGGCTTGTCGAAGGTGACTTCGCGGCCCGCCACATCCTTGATGGTGAAGGGATCGGCAAAGGCCGAAAGTGGCAGCAGGCCCGCAACTGCAACTGCGGATAGCGCAAGCAATTTCATAAAATTCATCTGGAAACTCTCCCCGTCCTTGGTAATGTCCCGAGGCATAGAAAAATTGACTTTTGGAATCAAGTTTTATGTTTTAGAGCTTTTCCAAAGTAGTGCCGGGCCGGAGTGCAGATGATGAACACGATGAACACAAATTACTCTATTCGCGATGAAATCCGGGACTTCTGGTCGGAAAGAGCGGCGACGTTCGACGAGAGTGTCGGCCACGAAATCTTTTCCGAAGCTGAGCGCGCCGGTTGGCAGCGGCTGATCCGCAAGCATCTCGGCGAGGGGCAGGGGCGGGCGGCCCTCGACCTTGCGTGCGGCACAGCGGTCATTTCCCATCTCATGCATGGGGCGGGCTTCAATGTGACGGGGCTCGACTGGTCGGATGCGATGCTGGCGCAGGCGCGCGCCAAGGCGAAGAAGCGCGGCACCGATATCCGCTTCGTCTCGGGCGATGCGGAAAACACGATGGAGGCGAAGGACAGCTACGATGTGATCACCAACCGCCATCTCGTCTGGACGCTGGTCGATCCGCCCTCGGCCTTCCGCGAATGGTTTTCCGTGCTGAAGCCCGGCGGCAAGGTGCTGATCGTCGACGGCAACATGGGCAAGGAGACCTGGGTCAAAAGCCTGCAGAAAGTCTGGACGAAGCTGACCGGCAAGGCGCCTGTCAGCCACATGAAGCCGGAGATGATGGCCCGTCACCAGGCCATCCGTTCGCGCGTCTATTTCTCCAAGCAGATGCCGGCCGAAGCGATCGTCGAACTGCTGCGCCAGGCGGGCTTCGACAATATCATCGTCGACCGCAGGCTCTCTGACATTCACTGGGCACAGGCACGCAAGATGCCTTTCCTGCGTGGGCTGGAGCGCATGGTGCAGGACCGTTTCGCGATCTGTGCGACGAAGCCGCTCGCTTAAGCCTTCATGAGCCCTTCGGCCCGAAGCGCCTTTTGAATGGAGGGGCGGGATTGCACCCGCTCGTACCAGGCCTGCAGGTTCAACAGGCCGTCGAAGTGAATGTCTGCCCGGTAGTAGGAGGCGAGCCACGGTGCTTGTCCCCAGCCAGTGAGGGCGAAGAGATAGGCATCGGCAACGGTGAAGGTCCCGCCGGCAATATAGGGGCGGGTGGCAAGCTCGGCGTCGATATGGGCATAGCGCTTTTCGAGCTTCGGTTTCGCCGTCTCGACATAAGGGCCGGCAAGCCGCGCATAGAGCAGGGGAATGAAGCCCTTGTGGATTTCCGAAAACAGGAAGTTCAGACATTGCTGCAGCCTGTAGCGCTCCATCGTGCCATTGGCCGGCGCCAGGCCGAGTTCCGGTTTCAGATCGGCGAGGTACTGAATGATCGCCGGACCCTCAGTGAGGATGACGCCATCTTCAAGTTCGAGCGCAGGGACATAGCCGAGCGGGTTGACCGCCTCGAAGTCTTCACCCGCGCCGAATGTGTGCTTCTTGTTGTCGACCGCAATGAGTTCGGCATCGATGCCGAGCTCGTTGAGGACGATGTGCGGCGAGAGCGGGCAGGCGGCCGGAAGATAGTATAATTTCATGGTTTTTCCCTTTTCGATGTCCACCGGGATTCTGGTTCGCGGCCAATCTAGAAGGGTAGGATATTTTTTGAAGAAGGCATTATATTGTGGTGTAGGTACATATTTTATACCGGGAGAAACCCACATGAAGGAAAGCGTCACCAACTGCACCGTCGAGGAGTCGATGCGGCTGCTCGGTGGCCGTTGGCGGTTGCTGATCGTCTATTTCCTGCTCGACGGGCCGCGGCGCTTCAACGAGTTGCGCCGCTGCGTGCCGGGTATATCGCAGCGCATGCTGACGCTGGATCTGCGGGCGCTGGAAGATGCGGGGCTGATCAAGCGTACGGTGTTTCCGACGGTTCCTGTGACGGTCGAGTATCGGCTGACCGAGGATGGCAAGCGGCTCGTTCCTGTGGTGAAGGTTATGCAGGAATTTGGGAAGTGGCTGCTGGAGCGGGAGGACGCGATGGGTACAGACCGGGTTGATCCCTGAGATTGGTCCGAGTTTATGGTCGACAAGTCACGGCGTCGGAAAGGGGGCTCGTTGCCCAAAGGCAACCTCCTGGTGCTAACAGCTAGTCCGCAGCCTCCTCGATCTCCTCCGGAATAAAACCACCCGTCTGGCGCCTCCACAGGCGGGCAAACAGCCCGTCGCCTTCGATCAGATGCTCCGGCCGGCCTTCCTCGACGATCCGACCATGGTCGAGTACGACGATGCGGTCCATGCTCGATATGGTCGACAGCCGGTGGGCGATGGCGATGACGGTTTTGCCTTCCATCACGAGGTTCAGCCGCTCCTGGATGGCGGCTTCGGATTCGCTGTCGAGGGCCGAGGTGGCCTCGTCGAGCACCAGGATCGGTGCGTTCTTGAGGAGTACGCGGGCGATCGCCACGCGCTGGCGCTGGCCGCCTGAGAGCTTGATGCCGCGGTCGCCGACATAGGCCTCGTAGCCCTTGCGGCCCTCGCTGTCGGCGAGGTCGGCGATGAAGATATCGGCGCTCGCCATCTTCGCGACGCTCTCGATCTCCTCCTGCGTGGCCTCCGGGCGGCCGTAGCGGATGTTGTCGCCGACCGAGCGGTGCAGCAGCGCCACGTCCTGGGCGATGACGCCGATGGCGCGGCGCAGGCTCGACTGGGTGACCGAGCGGATATCCTGCCCATCGATGCGGATCGTGCCGTCTTTGATGTCGTAGAAGCGCAGGAGCAGGTTGGCGAGCGTCGTCTTGCCGGCGCCTGAGAGGCCGACGAGGCCGACTTTTTCGCCGGGACGGACGGTCAATGACAGGTTGTCGATGACGGGCTTGCCGGATTTGTAGGCGAAACGAACGTCGTCGAAGCGGATTTCGCCGTTCGGGACGACAAGGTCCTGCGCATCCGGCCGGTCGGTGATGGTCGGCGGTGTCGTCATGACCGGCATGGCGTCCTTGATCGTGCCGATCGCCTGGAAAATCTGCTGGCCCATTTGCAGGAATGTAAATGTGTGACCGGATAGCCGGTTGAGAACATAAACGGCGGCAGTGAATTCGCCGATCGTGACGAAGCCATCAACGAGCCCGGTAAAGCCGATCGACAGGATGGCCAGCCAGTGCATCATGTTGAAGACGACGACGATAACCTCCGCGGTCCGATAGATGCGCTGTTCGCTTTGTTGGGCCTTGATCGCCTTGCCGATGATGCCTCGGATAGCGCCCGCCTCGCTGTCTTCGGCGGCGAATTGTTTCACCATCTGCATATTGGCGTAGAGATCGGTAATGGCGCCGGAAATCAGGCTGCGGCGCTTGGCGGAGCGGCGTGCCCGTTCAGTGAAGACAGGTGCCAACCTGACTGCAAGCAGCACATTGAGCGTGATCCATACGATGGTCGGCAGCGCTAGCTGCCAGGACAGTGCGCTCAGAAGGATGACGGAGCCGACCATCTGCATGATGAAGCGCGGGATGGACTGGAAGGCCGATATAACCTGCTGCTGGACGGCGGAGGCCACCTGCTGCAGGCGCGAGGCGACCTGGCCGGCATAGAGATCGTGGAAGAAGGCGAGATCCTGCCGCTCCACCGCTCTATGGCCCTGCCACTGAATGGCAGCCGGCATGCCGATGCCGAGCGTATGCGAATTCAGCGTGTTGACGAGGAAGGAGGCAATAGGGATGGCAGGGAAGAGCATCAGGCCGAGCAAGATCAGCAGCGGCCGGTCATTGCGCAGGAAAGCCGAGGCACCCTGCTGCGTGACGCCATCGACGACAACCGACAGGCCCCAGACGATCGTCAGATTCATGGCCTCGATCGCCATGGTGCAGAGGGCGAGCGCGATCAGGATGCCACGAAACATCGAGATGAAGTGCAGCAGCACCGTCACCGGCCCCTTTGACGGCAGCGGACGGTAGGGGATATCGAGCGGCCGGATCAGCGTTTCGAACGGACGGTAGATCGCATCTGAAATCGACATGATCGACTTAAGCCTCTCAGGTGCAGCATCGGGAAGAGGGCGGGCGTATCAGGCGACGCAGGTGGCATGGAATCATCTTCCGGCTGCAATCTCAATTAGAAATTTTGGAAATCTTGAGATCGCAGAGCGAAGTATCAACTCGACGGCCGCGCAACGCTGCCTTGCTGGAAGTGCTCACCGGCAGCGTCGATCTGCGTCCAATGGTGTTTGGACTGTTCGAAGATCGATTTGGCCGGAGCCGGGAGTTGGCTGATGTCTGATATGGCCCCCAGGGCGACGCCGATCATGGACGGCAGGTTGTCGGCCTTCCAGTAGACCGATGAACCGCAGTTCGGGCAGAAATAGGAATGCACCTTTCCGCCGCTTACGGCATCGCGGGTGTACTGCTTGCCGAAACCGGACACGGTGACGGCTTCGGCCGGGTAGAAGGCACCGGCGCCGAAGGGGGCGCCTGTTCGTCTCTGGCATTCAATGCAGTGACAGGCGATCACCACATTTGGTTTCTCCGGCAGTGCCAGTCTGAGCGCGCCGCAGCTGCATTGGGCATTGGCCATCGGGAGGCTCCTGTTTTCGCGAGGTTGGGGGAAGATTTCGGGATTTTATGGAAGATGCCCGGGCGTCGAGCTGAATTCGCTCACCTTGAAATGATGGCAGTGCCATCAGCGGCGGTACCTTTCCGGAAGTGCCGTAAGCGAGAGATCAAGCCGAACACGCCGATAACAGGCCGTGTTCGAAGCGATTTCAACTCGGAAAGCCGATGCCCGTGGAACAGGCCCGGCTTTTGTTCGAGGGATCAGATCAGTCGGCCGCCCTGGCATCGTGATCTGCAATTGCAGGACCTGCTGTCTCAGCCGCGCCGAGCTGCCTCTATTGCCGCGACGTCGATCTTGCGCATGGTCATCATAGCGTCGAAAGCGCGCTTTGCCTCGGCTCCGCCTGCCTGCATCGCTTCCATCAGGGCGCGCGGGGTGATCTGCCAGGAGACGCCCCATTTATCCTTGCACCAGCCGCATTCGCTTTCCTGGCCACCATTGCCGACAATGGCGTTCCAGTAGCGGTCGGTCTCTTCCTGATTTTCCGTCGAGATCTGAAAGGAAAAGGCCTCGCTATGCTTGATCGAGGGGCCGCCATTCAGGCCGATGCAGGGAATGCCGGCAACCGTGAATTCCACGACCAGCACGTCTCCCTGCTGACCGGCGGGATAATCGCCGGGGGCGCGGTGGACGGCGCCGACTTTGCTATCCGGAAAGATCCCGGCGTAAAAGCGGGCGGCCTCTTCGGCGTGCTTGTCGTACCAGACACAGATCGTGTTCTTGTGCATCGCGCGGTCCTTTGGTGTTTTCCCCTGATGGCAGTGACATAAGGGAGAAAGCGGTTTTCTCCAGTCCAAGCGCGCCATTTTAAAATTGTGGCTGCTATCCCCAGAACCATGATTTGTTGACCTCCGTCCTCGCCTCTGATGGGGTGAGGCCGATATCGCGGAGTTCGTCGTCGGACAGGCAGGAGAGCGTCAGCCTCTCGCGGCGCTTGTTCAGGTAAAGGCGGATGCCCATCAGGCAGCGGCGCATGACGCCACCGGTCGGGGCGCGATCTGGAGTTCTCGATATTTCCACGTCAGTCGTCATCAGGCCTCTCCAGCACTCGTCTTGGACGCTCAAGATGGACTGGCGCATGCCTGCAAGGAAGCTTATGGTTCTTATGCAATCCATAAGGAATTCTTCTGATGCCGAATCTCGACCAGCTTTCCGCTTTCGTCAGCGTCATCGATCTCGGCAGCTTTACGGCTGCTGCCGAAAGAGCGGGGCTGACGCAGCCGGCCGTCAGCCTGCAGGTGAAATTGCTGGAACAGAGGATGGGGGTTCGGCTGATCGAGCGGGTTGGTCGCCGGGCGCAGCCATCTGCGGCGGGCGTCGAGCTCTTGGCCCATGCGCGCCGGATCCTCGGCGAATGCGCGGCGGCCGAGGAGGCGATGGCGCCTTACAGGCAAGGTGCGGTGGGGCGTGTGCGGATCGGCAGCGGCGGCACCGCCTCGATTCACCTGCTTCCCCGCGCGATCGCCGCCGTCAAGAAACGCATGCCCGGTCTGGAAATCGTGGTTCGTGTCGGCAATACCGACGAGATGATCCGCGATCTCGAAACCAACGCGCTCGATATCGCCGTCGTGACGCTGCCGGCGGCTGGCCGTTCCATAGAGATCGAGCCCTTCTACGAGGATGAGCTTGTCGCCGTGGCGCCGAAGGGCAGCACGATGCCGGAGGGTGGCCCGGCGCCCGACTTCTTCAAGGACAAGATCATGATGCTCTACGAGGGCGGCAATACGCGTCGGGCCACCGACGAATGGTTCGAGGCCGCCGGCATCAGGAGCCAGCCGACCATGGAGTTCGGCAGCGTCGAGGCGATCAAGGAACTGATCGCCGCGGGGCTCGGATGGTCGATACTTCCGGGGCTTGCCCTGAAGCGTGACCGGGCCCGGTTCGTGACGTCACCCGTTCAGCCGCCGCTCGTGCGCCAGCTCGGCATGGTCATCCGGCGCGACAAACATCTGACGCGGGGGCTGCGCGAGGTGATGAAGTGCCTTCGCGCGCTCGAGACGTAACGGGGCTTAAGCCGTCACTACGGCAAAACCCGGCTCCTTCGAGCCGGTGTCGGAAGACGAATTCGACTTCGGCGTCGATACCACCGTGAAGGGCACATTCTTCACGGTGCAGAAGCTCGTGTCTGGCGAGCGCCGGGTCCAGGGAGAGTTACGCTTGGCCGAGAGCGCTCTGTTCGGCGCAGATACGGTCGATCAGGGCATCGAAATCACCCTTCGGCGGACGGCCCTTCGCGAAACGCTGCTTGAGGTGCATGATCGGCTCGGCGAGGATCTCGTCCAGGCTTGTGGCGCAGGTGAAATCGCCGGCAACACTCTTGACCTTGGAATTATCGAAAATCGCAGTCCAGGCCTTGTCGCCGGTCAGCGGGCCGATCCATTCCGGATTGTACTTGACGAGCGTGTCTGTCGGCACATGCACGATCTTCGCCTCGACGCCGAGCAACCTGGCGATCGCCTTCTGGATGTCATCCCAGATATGGGCGTGGTCGTTGGTGATGTGGAAGATATCGTGCAGCGCCTTCTGCTTGCCGAACAGGCCGACGAAGGGCACGGCGAAATCGACCGAACGGGTGAGCGTCCAAGGCGTATGGCCGTCGCCGGCGACGATGGTCGGCTCGCCATCCAGCATGCGCCGTGCCATCACGTCGCTGTCACCCATCATGATGGGCAGGCCGGTACGGACGGTGTGGCTGGGACGCACGATCGTCCAGGCGAGCTTGTCGGCCTTCTTCAGCAGTTCCTCGCAGGCGATCTTGGCCTGGCTATAGGGCCAGTAGGGATTGATTGCCGGTGTCTTCTCTTCTGATATCACGTAGTGGCGGGCCGGCTTTTCATAGACCGAGGCCGACGAGATGAAGATGTACTGGCCGCAATCACCGGAGAAGATCTCGATATCGCGGGCGATCTGATCCGGCGTGAAGGTGATGAACTGGGCGACGACGTCGTAATTGGCCTTGGCGAGATCGGCATAGGCTGATGATCCAAGTTCGCCGACGATGGAAGTGACGCCAGCGGGCAGGGGATCGCCCCTCAGGCCGCGGTTAAACACGCTGACATCATGGCCTTGAGCCACGGCGCGCTCGACGCAGGGATAGGAAATCTGGCCGGTGCCGCCAATGAAAAGGATCTTCAAAGCCATAAGGGATCTCCGTGTCGGATGGGGCAGGATTATCGATAATCTTCATAGCGCGAAAGCGATGGGCCGTCTTCTGCAAAATGGCCGGCATGGTGACGCAGCAGGCATTTGCGTATCGGCAACCGGTTTGCGGGCCTGCTCAGGGCGCGACCATCAGCTTGCCGATCTCCTGAGCCAGTTGATCCTGGGTGTAGGGCTTTCCGAGCTTGGCTACGTCAAGGTCTAGCCCGGGCGGGAGTTCGGCATATCCCGATGCAATGAGGATCGGCAAGCCGGGGGCTATGGTGCGGGCGGCTTTGGCGAGGTCTCCGCCCGTCATGCCGGGCATGGAGTAATCGGTGATCATCAGATCGAAGTCCGCGCCGCTGCCCAGGCACTCGAGAGCTTCTTTCCCCGAATGGGCCTCGACCACTTCATGGCCGAGATCGGTGAGCATATCGGCAGAGCTCATGGCGATCAGGATGTCGTCGTCGACGAGCAATATGCGCTTCGGGCCCGAGACCTTGTCTGGGTCCGCCGGCATCGCGTCATCAGGCTCGGTATGGACGCTGGCCGATGTGGAGACGGGGATCCACAGTTCGGCGGTCGTGCCTTTGCCGGGCATGCTTTCCAGCTTCAGGTCGCCCTTCAACTGCAGGGCCAGACCATGGATCATGGAGAGCCCGAGGCCAGTTCCCTTCCCGAGCTCCTTTGTCGAAAAGAATGGCTCGATCGCCTTTTGCAGCGTTTCCTTGTCCATGCCATAGCCGTGGTCGGCGACAGTCAGGACGACGTAGCTGCCGGCGGCAAGCTCATCGGTCGGCGCAATCTGCTCCGCCTCCTTCAACTCGATGCGGATCGTGCCTCCGTCTGGCATCGCGTCGCGGGCGTTGACGGCAAGATTGAGCAGGGCCAGCTCGATCTGGTTGGCATCGGCCGAGACGAGAGGAAGATTCTCGGGAACGGTGGTTTCGATCAGGACTGTGGAGCCGACGGAGCGCTTCAGCAGGTCCGCCATGCCGAGCACCAGGGCGCGCATGTCGACCGGGTCGATGCGCAGGTCCTGTCGCCGCGCGAAGGCCAGCAGTCTCTGGGTGAGGGAGGCGCCACGCTTTGCCCCCTGCAGGGCGCCGTCGATCAGGCGGGCGGCTCTGATATCGTCTCCGACATATTTGCGCAGCAGTTCGAGATTGCCGAGGACGGCCATCAGCAGATTGTTGAAGTCGTGCGCCACGCCGCCGGTGAGCTGGCCGATCGCCTCCATCTTCTGGGCCTGGCGAAGCTGCTCTTCGGCGCGCTCGCGCTGGCTGACTTCCGCCATCACCACGGCATGCGCCCGCTCCAGCTCGCGCGTGCGCTCGGCGACCTTTTCCTCCAGTATTTCATTGAGCTGCCGCTGGTGCTCCTCGGCCTTCAGCCGCGCCGTGATGTCGGCGGAGACGCCCACCATCTTGATCGCCTTGCCGGAGCGATCCTTATAGAGCTGCGCCCGGATTTCGGCCCAATGAACGGAACCATCGCTCCAGATGGTCCGGTATTCGATGGAATAATCCGCGCCGGTTTCAACTGTCTTGCTCACTGCCGCCTCCATGCGCTCCCGGTCCTCGGGGTGAACGGAGCTTAGCAGATCCTTGTAGGTAAACGGGTCTTCGGGACGACGGCCGAAAATGGCCTTGCAGGTCGACGAGGTCGTCAGCACGCCTGACGCAAGGTCGAGTTCCCATGCGCCGAGCCGCCCGGCTTCCAGGGCCGTCTGAAGCCGGCGCTCGCCTGCATCTAGGGCCTCCATGCGCAAACGCGCATCGTACTGCCGCCGGCGTCCGCGCATTGCAGAGCGGGCAACGCTGATGAAGGTGGTTGCGTGGAACGGGCGTTCGACGAAGCTGACATTGCCAAGGACCTCTGACAGCCTGGTGGCTGCGGGATTGCGCTCGGGACCGCCGCCCCTGTTTGTCAGGATAATGAAAGGCAGATCGGACCAGCTCGGCTGCTGCTCGATCCAGGCGGAGATGGCGCGCAGATCGGCGGAACGTAACGCCTCTTCAGTGACGACAGCAAAGGCGACGTCGTCATTAAGGCTTTCGACCAAGGAGGATAGATCGGTCGTCGCTTTTGGTTGTACGCCCGCTTCCAGCAGGAGCGAAGCTGCAATCTGCGCATCACGCCCGATTGGAGCGTGGATCAGGCCGATGGCATCGCTGTTAGGAATGGTGGCCGTCCTCGTCTGAGTTTTCAAGAAGCGGCTGTCTTTCTCCGATGAATGTCGGAACGCCGCGAAGCACGCCCTGGAAACCGGAGAGCGGCTCGCCGAGGGTCAGCCCTTCATTGGTGATGTGGAATTCTCTGATAGTCTCTTCGTGGCGGCCGGTGCGTTTCTTGATGACGGAAACGGCGCGGCGCACTTTTCCGAGCGCCTCGAAATAGCGCAGCAGGACCACGCTATCGGCGAGATAGGTAACATCGACCGGTGATTTCATGTCGCCAACGAGGCCGTGCTGGGCAACGGTGAGGAAGGTGTTGGCGCCCTGGCGGTTCAGATATTGGAGAAGCTCATGCATGTGAAGGATGAGCGCGTTTTCCTCCGGCATCGATGCCTGATAGCCGTTGATACTGTCGATGACGACGGTCTTGGCGTCGTAGCTGGCGACCCGATCCCGGACACGTTGCGCAAACTCTCCGGGCGACAGCTCGGCGGCATCCAGTTGCTCGATATGGATCAGTCTGTCGTCGTGCATCTTCTCCAGATCGATACCCATCGATCTCGTGCGCGAAAACAGCAGCCCAAGCTCTTCATCGAAGATAAAAACAGCCGCCTTTTCGCCGCGCTTGACCGCCGCATCGACGAACTGCAGGGTAAACAGGCTCTTGCCCGTACCTGCCGGACCGATCAGCAGCGTGCTGGAGCCGCGCTCGATCCCGCCGCCCAGGAGATCATCGAATTCCTTGATACCGCTCGAGAGGGTCGTTCGCTCGAAGCCCGTCTTGTGCTCGATTGCGCGCAGCCTTGGAAATACCGCCACACCGCCGGTCTTGATGACGAAGTCGTGGTATCCGCCGCGAAAGGACTGGCCGCGATATTTGATGACCCGCAGCCGCCGACGCTCCGAGCCGTAATCGGGTGCAAGCTGTTCGAGATGGATCACGCCATGAACGACACTGTGAACGGTCTTGTCGAGATTATCTGACGTCATGTCGTCGAGGAGCAGGACTGTGGCATCCGACCGGGCGAAGAAATGCTTCAGCGCCAGGATCTGCCGGCGATAACGCAGGGAGCTTTGGGCGAGAAGCCTGATTTCCGAGAGGCTGTCGATGACGACCCTCTGCGGCTTTATGCGCTCGAAGGCCTCGAAGATCAGCTTGGTGGTCTCGCCGAGCTCCAGGTCTGACGAATAGAGGAGGCTCTGCTGCTGATCGGCGTCGAGCAGGCTTTCGGGCGGCACGAGTTCGAAGATTTTTATGCCGTCGCCGAGTTCCATTCCATGCGAGGCGGCGCTGTCGCGCAACTCTTCCTCGGTTTCGGAAAGACTTATGTAAAGGCAGCTCTCACCGAGATCAGCGCCTTCAAGTAAAAACTGCAAGGCGATGGTTGTTTTTCCGGTGCCGGGCGAGCCTTCCAGCAGGAATACATGACGACGTGTAAACCCGCCGAATAATACATCGTCCAGTCCTTCGATTCCGGTCTCCGCCTTCTTGCTCAAAACTTGGTCCATGCCGTCTCCTATATCAGCCAAGGAGTTAGGGCAGGAGGCTCAAGGAGCAAGACTGCTGATGACGTTGATTTGCGAAACGGGATTCGTCCCGATCGGTAACCGCGCCGGCGGCGTCGACGGCGGAAAGGCTTGGAGCCGCCGGTCAGGCGCCGCTTTGCGGCAAGCGCCGGCGGACGATGCCGGCGTGGAATTTTGCGCCGTAAAGGAGCCCGTCATCGTTGAAATCGAAGGTCGGATTGTGGAGCGGCGCGGAGGCCTCGCCATTGCCGAGGAAGACGAAGCAGCCGGGAACGACATCGAGGAAACGGGCGAAATCCTCCGATGCCGTCATCGGTTCCTTTCGGAGCTCGATGCTGCCGGGCTCGAAGATGTCGCGGGCCGCCGCGAAGGCCTCTTCGGTAAGGGCAGGGTCGTTCAACAGGGGGATGAATTCCCTTGTGTAGGTGACTTCGGCCGAGAGATTGTAGGTCAGTGCGGTGCCTTCGGCGATGATGCGCATCTGCCTTTCTATTTCGGCGCTGACGTCGGGGTGGAAACTTCTGGCATCGCCGAGAATGCGGGCGATGCCAGGGAGGGCGTTGCGGGTGCCGTCGGTCAGGAGTTCGGTGACGGAGACGACGCCGATATCGGTTGGGTCGAGGCGGCGGGAAACGATGGTCTGCAGGTTCACGACCAGCGCGCAGGCGGCGACCAGCACCTCGTTCGTCGCATGCGGGCGGGCGGCATGGCCGCCGGTGCCCTTGAGCACGATCTCGAAATTATCCTCCGCCGACATGAAGGCACCGGGACGCGTCTGGAAATGACCGACGGGAAGGCCCGGCAGGTTGTGGATGCCGTAGATCTCATCGAAGGGGAAGCGCTCGAAAATGCCGTCCTCGATCATCGCCAGCGCGCCCTTGCCCCATTCCTCGGCGGGCTGAAAGATGAAGCGCACAGTGCCGTCGAAACCGCCGTCTTTGGCGAGCATTCTGGCCGCACCGAGCAGCATGGCGGTGTGGCCGTCATGGCCGCAGGCGTGCATGATGCCCGGGTTGCGCGAGGCATAGGGCCGGTCGGCCTGCTCCGGAATGCGCAGGGCGTCCATATCGGCTCTCAGTGCAATCGAGCGGTTCCCGTTGCCGCGTTTCAGTGTGCCGACGACGCCCGTGCCGCCGATGCCTTCCGCGACATCATCGAGGCCGAATTCACGGAGCTTTTCAGCGACGAAGGCGGAGGTCTGCTTTTCCTCGAAGCCAAATTCCGGGTGGGCATGGAGGTGGCGTCTCCAGGCGCGCATGTCCGCGACCAATTGATCGAGATCCATCGCTATTCCTCCTGCGCAAGTGTGCTGACGACATCGAGCAGGATGTTGGCGCCTGCGATGAGATCGTCATGAGAGGTGAATTCCTTCGGATTATGGCTGATGCCGCCCTTGCTCGGCACGAAGATCATGGCTGATGGCGCGATGCGGGCGATCATCTGGGCATCGTGGCCGGCGCCGGAGGTCATGCGCTTGCACGGCAGGGCGCGGGCTCTTGCGGCGTCCTCGACCGCGGCGACGATCTGTTCGTCGAATTTGACCGGCTCGAAGCGGGCGAGCC
>NZ_AJWE01000051.1:0-4935 GCF_000281145.1 Rhizobium sp. CF142
CGGCACCGGCAGCCGCACCGGTCGCTCGCCGTCCGGAAACCGCTCCGTCGCCCTCAACCGCCCGGCCGGCACCGGGCGCACCGGCAGGTGTGCGTGGCCGCCGTGGTGAAGGCGAAGAAGAAGACCGCGGTGCTTCGCGCGGTGGTCCGGTCCGTGGCCGCCCGGTTCGTCCGGAGCCCGCAAAGCCGGTGACAACCCGCCCGAAGAGCGAGGAAGACCGCCGCCGCGGCAAGCTGACCGTTACCACCGCAAACGTCGATGACGACGGCAATGCACGCGGGCGTTCGCTTTCGGCCATGCGCCGCCGGCAGGAAAAATTCCGCCGCAGCCAGATGCAGGAGACGCGCGAGAAGATCACCCGCGAGGTCGTACTGCCCGAAACCATCACGATCCAGGAACTGTCGCAGCGCATGTCTGAACGTGCCGTTGACGTCATCAAGTACCTGATGAAGGAAGGCCAGATGATGAAGCCGGGCGACGTCATCGACGCCGACCTCGCTGAACTCATTGCCGGTGAATTCGGCCATACGGTCAGGCGCGTATCCGAATCCGACGTCGAACTCGGCATCTTCAACGTGTCCGACGAGCAGGGCGAACTGGTTTCGCGCCCGCCTGTCGTCACCATCATGGGCCACGTCGACCACGGGAAGACCTCGCTGCTCGACGCTATCCGCCATGCCAACGTGGTCTCCGGCGAAGCCGGTGGCATCACGCAGCATATCGGCGCCTATCAGGTGGAACAGAACGGCCAGAAGATCACCTTCATCGATACTCCCGGCCACGCAGCCTTTACGGCAATGCGTGCCCGCGGTGCGCAGGCTACCGATATCGCGATCCTGGTGGTTGCGGCTGACGATAGCGTGATGCCGCAGACGATCGAATCCATCAACCACGCCAAGGCGGCCGGTGTTCCGATCATCGTGGCGATCAACAAGGTCGACAAGCACGAGGCCGATCCGCAGAAGGTTCGCAACCAGCTTCTGCAGCACGAAGTCTTCGTGGAATCCATGGGCGGTGAAGTGCTCGACGTCGAAGTTTCGGCCAAGACCGGCAAGAACCTCGACAAGCTGCTCGAAGCGATCTTGCTGCAGGCCGAAATTCTCGACCTTAAGGCCAATCCGAACAGGACGGCTGAAGGTACTGTCATCGAAGCCCAGCTCGACCGCGGTCGTGGTGCGGTTGCGACAGTGCTTGTCCAGAAGGGTACCTTGCGTCCGGGTCAGATCATCGTTGCCGGTGACGTCTGGGGCCGCGTGCGCGCCCTGGTCACCGATAAGGGCGACCATGTGAAGGAAGCCAGTCCGGCGACCCCGGTCGAGGTTCTCGGTCTTTCGGGCACGCCGCAGGCAGGCGACAAGTTTGCCGTCGTCGAGAATGAAAGCCGCGCCCGCGAAATCTCGGAATATCGTCAGCGTCTCGCCCGCGACAAGGCGGCTGCCCGCCTGTCGGGACAGCGCGGTTCGCTGGAACAGATGATGACGCAGCTCCAGACCACTGGCGTGAAGGAATTCCCGCTGGTCATCAAGGGCGACGTGCAGGGCTCGATCGAAGCGATTGCCGGCGCATTGGACAAGCTCGGTACCGACGAGGTTCGTGCCCGCATCGTTCATTCGGGCGCAGGCGGCATCACCGAGTCCGACATCTCGCTTGCCGAAGCGTCGAATGCTGCCATTATCGGCTTCAACGTGCGTGCGAATGCGCAGGCACGCCAGTTCGCTGAACGTGAGGGGATCGAGATTCGCTACTACAACATCATCTACGACCTCGTGGATGACGTGAAGGCAGCGATGTCGGGTCTTCTTTCGCCGGAACGTCGCGAGACCTTCATCGGCAATGCCGAGATCCTGGAGGTGTTCAACATCACCAAGGTCGGTAAGGTCGCGGGTTGCCGCGTCGTCGAAGGCAAGGTCGAGCGTGGCGCGGGTGTCCGCCTCATCCGCGACAACGTCGTCGTGCACGAAGGCAAGCTCAAGACCCTCAAGCGCTTCAAGGACGAAGTCTCCGAAGTGCCGATGGGCCAAGAGTGCGGCATGGCCTTCGAGAACTACGAAGACATGCGTGTCGGCGACGTCATCGAGTGCTTCCGCGTCGAGCACATCACGCGCACGCTCTGATCGGGCGACGATTGAAATCTTGAACGGGCGCCGGATGATCCAGTCCGGCGCCCGATCCATTTGGGATAAAGAACAATGGCAACAAGACCCACAACCTCGGCACCCTCGCAGCGCATGCTGCGCGTCGGCGAGCAGGTTCGCGCAGCAATCACGCAGGTGCTGCAGCGCGGCGAAGTGCGCGACGACATCATCGAGGCGACCGTGATCTCGATCTCCGAAGTGCGCATGTCGCCCGACCTCAAGATCGCGACGGCCTATGTGACGCCGCTCGGCGTTTCCGACCACACGATCGTCATCGAGGCGCTGAACCGCAATGCGAAGTTCATCCGCGGCCGGCTCGGGCCGCAGCTGAGACAGATGAAATACATGCCGGAAGTGCGCTTCCGCGACGATACCAGCTTCGACAATTACAAGAAGATCGACGATCTGCTGCGCTCGCCCGAGGTGAGCCGCGATCTCGACAATGACGACGAATAACAGAAGATATCGATGTCCAAACCACGCAAACCCAAGGGCCGTCCGATTTCCGGCTGGCTAATCCTCGACAAGCCGGTGGATTTCGGCTCGACGGAAGCCGTTTCCAAGATCAAGTGGCTCTTCAAGGCGCAGAAGTGCGGCCATGCCGGCACGCTCGATCCGCTTGCTTCGGGCATGCTACCGATCGCGCTCGGCGATGCCACCAAGACCGTTCCCTATGTGATGGACGGCCGCAAGATCTACGAATTCACGGTGAGTTGGGGTGAGGAACGGGCGACCGACGACCTCGAGGGCGAGGTTACGCAGAACTCCGACAAGCGCCCGAGCGAACAGCAGATCCGCGATATCCTGCCGAAATATATCGGCACGATCAGCCAGGTTCCGCCGCAGTTTTCCGCGATCAAGATCGCCGGTGAACGCGCCTACGATCTGGCGCGCGATGGCGAGGCGGTCGAGATCCCCTCACGCGAGGTCGAGGTTCATCGTCTGACGCTTCTCGCCTGCCCGGATGCCAATACGGCGCATTTCGAGGTGGAATGCGGCAAGGGTACCTATGTGCGGGCGCTTGCCCGCGATTTCGGCCGCGAACTCGGCTGCTACGGCCATATTTCCGGCCTGCGCCGCACCTTCGTAGCACCCTTCGCCGAAGAGACGATGGTGCCGCTTGCAAAGCTCACTGCACTCGAAGAGATCGAGGACATGGATGAGCGCCTTGCCGCCCTCGACGCCCTGCTGATCGATACCTGCGAGGCGCTATCGACCCTGCCGCACCTTGTTGTCAGTGATGATCAGGCGCACCGGCTGAAAATGGGCAACCCTATCCTGGTGCGCGGTCGCGATGCGCCCGTTGCCGAAAGCGAGGCCTACGCGACGGCCCGCGGCCGCCTGATCGCGATCGGCGAGATTGGGCAGGGCGAATTCCGGCCGAAGCGCGTTTTCGGCTGAGGTCGTCGGCACGCCGCAACGGCGGCAGTTGTCAGACGATCGCGATGCGATATGTTTTCCCGCGGGCCATGAAGGCCCGTCAAAGGGGAAGAGTATGCGCAGAATTACGATTGCAATACTGACGTTCTTTTCACTGTTTCTGACCCTTGCCAGCGCTCAATCCGCCGAGCGCTGGGCCGAGCTTCCGGCCTTTCCTCCCATGCCGGAGCCAAAGGCGAGCGGCATGGCTGAAGTCAATGACATCAGGATGTATTACGCCGAATATGGCGAGGGCGACCCGATCCTCTTCGTCCATGGCGGGCTTGGAAATGCCGATGTCTGGGGCCATCAGGTAGCCGATTTCGCTAGAGATCACCTCGTCATCGTCGCCGACAGCCGCGGGCACGGGCGCTCGACGCGCAGCCAGCAGCCCTTCGGCTATGATCTGATGACATCGGACTATGCAGCACTTCTCGACTATCTGAAAATCGGCAAGGTGACGCTGGTCGGCTGGTCGGACGGCGGCATCATCGGCATCGACATGGCGATGAAACATCCGGAGAAGCTCACGCGCGTCATCGCCCAGGCGGCAAATGTCACGACCGACGGCGTAAAGTCCGACGTCATGAACAACAAGACCTTCAACGACTACATCAACGTCGCCGGCGAATATTACAAAAAGCTGTCGCCGACGCCGAACGAATACGACGCCTTCGTCAAACAAATCTCGGAAATGTGGGCGACACAGCCTGCCTGGACGGCAGCCGACCTCGGAAAGATCACGGTGCCGGTCACGCTCGCCATCGGCGATCATGACGAGGCCGTAAAGCTCGATCATACAGAGATGATGGCGAAGGAAATTCCAGGCGCAAAACTCGTCATCCTGAAGGATGCCAGCCATTTCGCCATGCTGCAGGATCCCGAAGGATACGACGCGATGATCCGGGACGCCATGGCGGGGCGCTGAAACCGCTAATGGTGCCCCCTCTTTCCAACGCTGCTTATTTGGTTTATAGGCAGCGCCAGCATCAGGGTCTCCCCGATTGCATTCGCGGCCAAGGCTGGACGACATCCCGGCTTTTGGCGACTTAAACTCCTCTCAACGAAAGGATTGTCCGATGTCGATCACTGCTGAGCGCAAGGCTGCGCTGATCAAGGAATATGCGACCACCGAAGGCGACACCGGTTCGCCGGAAGTACAGGTTGCGATCCTCACCGAGCGCATCAACAACCTGACCGAACACTTCAAGGACCACAAGAAGGATAACCATTCCCGCCGTGGCCTGCTGACGCTCGTTTCCAGCCGCCGCTCGCTTCTTGACTATCTCAAGAAGAAGGACGAAGGCCGCTACACCAAGCTGATTAACGGCCTGGGTATCCGCCGCTAATGATTTTTCGGCGGGCGAAGCACTTCGCCCGC
>NZ_AJWE01000052.1:0-48060 GCF_000281145.1 Rhizobium sp. CF142
GGCTACCGCCGGCAGGTCGACGGCCAACACGACCGCCGCAATCTCGGCGGCGTCATCGTCAACCCGAGAAAATCCGACCTCTATGCCTTTGCGGAAACGGACCGGCTGATTATCCTCGCGCGGGAATAGCCGCAGGCGTAAGCTCACGCAGGCGTGAACACCTTGCCGTTTGACGGCGAGCTTTGCTGCGGTACGTCAATCAGCCCATTTTCATGAGGAGGAATTTCAATGGAATATCGTTTGCTCGGCCGTTCCGGCCTTAAAGTTTCCACCGTGACTATGGGCACGATGACCTTCGGCGGCGTCGGCTGGGCCAAGACGGTCGGCGATCTCGGCGTGCAGGAGGCCCGCCGCATGGTCGATATCTGCCTCGATGCCGGAGTCAACCTGATCGATACCGCCAACGTCTATTCCAATGGCGAATCCGAGCGCATCATCGGCGAAGTGCTCGGCGGCAAGCGCCCTGATGGAGTGCTGCTCGCCACCAAAGCCCGCTTCGGCATGGGCGATGGCCCGAACGATTGCGGCCTGTCGCGCTACCACCTGATCCGCGAATGCGAGGCAAGCCTCAAGCGCATGAAGACCGACGTCATCGACCTCTACCAGGTCCATGAATGGGATGGTGAAACGCCGCTCGAAGAGACAATGGAAGCGCTCGACACCCTGATCAAGCAGGGAAAGGTGCGTTATGTCGGCTGCTCGAACTATTCCGGCTGGCATATCATGAAGGCGCTCGGCGTTGCCAATGAACACAAGTACCAGCGCTTCGTCAGCCAGCAGATTCACTACACGCTGGAAGCCCGCGACGCCGAGTATGAGCTGCTGCCGATCTCGATCGACCAGGGCCTCGGCGTGCTCGTCTGGAGCCCGCTCGCCGGCGGCCTTCTCTCGGGCAAACATCGCCGCAATGCCGCCGCCCCCGAAGGCACCCGCCAGTTCGCCGGCTGGACCGAACCGCCGATCCGCGACGAAAACCGCCTCTGGAATATCGTCGAGACGCTGGTGGCGATCGGTCAGGAACGTGGCGTGTCCGCAGCGCAGGTCGCACTCGCCTGGCTGATCGGCCGCAAGGCGGTCACGTCAG
This sequence comes from Rhizobium sp. CF142, assembly GCF_000281145.1. Taxonomy (NCBI): domain Bacteria; kingdom Pseudomonadati; phylum Pseudomonadota; class Alphaproteobacteria; order Hyphomicrobiales; family Rhizobiaceae; genus Rhizobium; species Rhizobium sp. CF142. The sequence continues at coordinate 1,085 of NZ_AJWE01000052.1, forward strand.
TGATCATCGGCGGGCGCACCGAAGCCCAGTTCAAGGATAACCTCGCCGCCGCGGACCTGAAATTGACCGCCGACGAGCGCAAGCGCCTCGACGATGTCAGCGTGCCGCCGGTCATCTATCCCTACTGGCACCAGCTCAACACCGCCAATGAGCGTCTCAGCGAAGCTGACATGGAACTCTTCGCCCCGCATGTGAAGAAGTAAACTCTCCAAAGCGTTGCATGGCGGAAAATTAGCGTCACAAAAGATGCATTTCCGCTATGCTATCGTGAACCCCCGCCCCACCACGAGGTTCACCATGCTCCGGAATTACAAGGTGCTGAAGGGTACAGCTTCGGCGCTCGCCCTTGACGACGACAACGATCCGCATTTCGAAATCCGCATCGAGGCCGGCGGCGTCAGCTATCGCATTGCCATGAACGTGCGCTCGAAGGAATCACCGCATGACTTGCTCTACGCCAATGTCATGGATTTCCAGCATGAGACACTGACGGCAGAGCTCGCCGCCCTGCCGATAGGCCTGACGGATATCCGCGGCGACCGGCAGGATCTGGCGATCGACTACGTGCGTGGCGGCATGATCGAGCGCGAGGATATGAATGTCGCGCCCTTCCAGCTCGACGGCCCGAAGAACGACCTGCGCGATTTCATCGAACCCATCGTGCAGGAAGGCATCGCCGACAAATCCATCCACTTCTACGCCTTCGGCGAAGCCTGGGGACCGGAAAACAACAAGCCGGATGAATATTTCGGCTTCGAGCCCGGCAACGGCATCCACGACATCCACATGAACCAGGGCGACAGCGGCAGCTTCCGCGCTACCAATGCGCCCAATCAGGACGGCGCCCTGCTCATCCATTTTTCGGATGAGGATCACTGGGCGGCGATCTTCCTCGGCTTCCAGTCGCAGAATTGGAATACGGATGCCAATACCGGCCACCCCGTCGGCGACAACAGGGGCGGCCAGGGTCGCGGCCAAGGCACCCGCCGCCCGCAGCCGATCGTTGCTTCCTCGCTGCGCATCGTCGCCGCCATGATCAATCCGGTGAACCGCCCTGACGGCACCGAGGACGAGACAGTGACGCTCATCAACCGCTCGGATGTGGCGATGTCGATCGAAGGCTGGTCGCTGGAAGATGGCGAAGGCCGCCGGCAGAAACTGACGGGCTCGCTCGCCTCGGGCGAATTCCGCACCATCACGCTCGATCCTAAGAATGGCGGCCTGCAGCTCGCCAACAAGGGCGGCGATATCATCCTCATCAATGCCGATGGCGCGGTCGCCGACCGTGTCGGTTACGGCAAGAGCGAAACCGCAAACGAAGGCTGGACGACGATCTTCTGATCGCCGCCCAAACCTGAAGTCACATCAGCCGATCTCGCTGGCGATCAGCCTGCCGAGACGGCTGATGCCCTCATCGATCATCTGGTCGTTGGCGCAGGAGAAGCTGACGCGGAACGTATTGGCACCCGAACCATCGGCAAAGAAGGCCTGGCCCGGAACGAAGGCGACCTTGGCGCCTTCCAGCGACTTGGTAAGCAGCTTGGCGCCATCCATACCCTCTGGCAGCGTCACCCAGATGAACATGCCGCCTTCCGGCTTCGTCCAGCTCGTGCCTGCAGGCATATACTTTTCGAGTGCGGCCAGCATGGAGTTGCGGCGCTGGCTGTAGACCGCCCTGACCTTGGCGACCTGCGCATCGAAGCCACGCTCAGCCACTTCCGAAATCGCCATCTGGTTGATCGTCGAAGAATGCAGGTCGGCCGCCTGCTTCATCAGCACCAGCTTGCGGATGACGGGCGCGTTGGCAACGATGAAGCCGACGCGTAGGCCCGGCGCCAGCGTCTTGGAGAAGCTGCCGCAATAGATCGTGCGCGTATCGTTGATATGGCCCTTCTCGGCAATCTCCAGCGCCAGGATAGGCGGGATCGGATCACCGTCATAGCGCAGAGACTGGTAAGCGGCGTCCTCGATGACGGCGATGTCGAGCTCTTCGGCAAGTTTCAGAACCTTCTCGCGGCCATCGCGGTCGACAGTCTCGCCGGTCGGATTGGAGAAATCGGCCGAGAGATAGGCGAATTTCACCTTACCGCCCTTCTGCGCTGCAGCCTCGCGGTAAGAATCCGGCGTGCGGTTGCCGCCGGGCGTCAACTGGTCGTAGGACGGCTCGTAAGCGTTGAAAGCCTGCAAAGCGCCGAGATAGGTCGGCCAGGTGACGAGCGCGGTGTCGTTGGGCGACAGGAACAGCTTGCCGAGATAATCGAGGCCCTGCTGCGAACCGGAAACGATGAAGACATTGTCGAGCGCACAGGAAATGCCGAGGCCCGCCATCTGCTTGATGAGCCATTCGCGCAGCGGCTTGTAGCCTTCGGAAACGGAATATTGCAGCGCTGAATTGACGGCCGAGCTGTCGAAAATGTCAGCATAGGCCTGCTTGAACTCCTTGTCCGGAAACAGCGCCGGGTCAGGAATGCCGCCGGCGAAGGAGATGATATCCGGCCGGTCGAGAAGTTTCAGAAGCTCGCGGATTTCCGAAGCGCGCATCCTTGTGGAGCGCGTCGCAAACATATTGTCCCAGTTCAGCATGGGGTTTCCTCGTATTTTTTATAATATCAGCAGCTCACCATGCAGCGGAATTTATGTCAACAATACTGACCTATTTTCTTGTCACTGTGACAAGTTTGGAAGTCCTGTATTCCAGAGCTCGGTGCCGATTGGGCTGCCGTTCGAGATTTCGCGCAACCGAACCGAATGGCCTGCCTCGTTGCGTGAATGTTCGCCACATCGCGCGATTATTCCTTTGATCAAAAGCAGAAACCGGCCGATTCAGACCTTTCCAAAACCGACCCGGCGGCAGTAGTGTGCCGCCCATTATTCAATGGACTATCAAGGTGCCAGCAATGACTGCGACGTCGACCTCTCCTGAAATCAAAATCGAATTCCACAAGTCTCCCGTCTCCGACGCCGACCGCATCCGGGCACTGGAAACGCCCGGCTTCGGCAAGGTCTTCACCGATCATATGGTCCTGGCGCGATGGACTGCCGATAAGGGCTGGCACGATGCAAAGGTGACCCCGCGCCGCCCGCTGGAGCTCGACCCTGCAAGCGCCGTCCTCCATTACGCTCAGGAGATCTTCGAAGGCATGAAAGCCTATAAGGCGGAGGACGGCCGCATCCTGCTCTTCCGGCCGGAAGAGAATGCCCGCCGCTTCGCCCAGTCGGCAGCCCGCATGGCAATGCCCGCCGTGCCGGAAGAACTCTTCCTGAAGGCGGTCGAAGAACTGGTCCGCGTCGACAAGAACTGGATCCCCTCCGGCGACGCCAGCCTCTACCTTCGCCCCTTCATGTTCGCCAATGAAGCATTCCTCGGCGTTCGCCCGGCGCAGGAATATATCTTCTGCATCATCGCCTCCCCGGTCGGCGCCTATTTCAAGGGCGGCGCGAAGGCAGTCTCGCTCTGGGTCGAAACCACCTACACCCGCGCAGCCGCCGGCGGCACCGGTGCCGCAAAATGCGGCGGCAACTATGCAGCCAGCCTTGTGGCGCAGGCTGAAGCAGCGAAGAAGGATTGCGACCAGGTCGTCTTCCTCGATGCGGCCGAACATCGCTGGGTCGAAGAACTCGGCGGCATGAACGTCTTCTTCGTCATGAATGATGGATCGGTCGTGACCCCGCCCCTTGGCGGCACGATCCTGCCCGGCATCACCCGCGCCTCGGTCATCGTACTCGCCAAGGAAAAGGGCTTGCGCGTCGAGGAACGTCCCTACTCCTTCGAGGAATGGCAGGCCGACGCCGCAAGCGGCAAGCTCGTCGAAGCCTTCGCCTGCGGCACGGCCGCGGTGCTCGCCGGCATCGGCCTGGTTCGGCACGCCGGCGGCGAGTTTCTGGTCGGTGACGGACAGACCGGCAAGCTGACATCAGAACTGCGCCAGCAGCTCGTTGGCCTGCAGAAGGGCGTCACCAACGACGAGCGCGGCTGGACGCGCCGCGTTCTGTGATCTGAGCTTTCGGGTACTCGGCTGACGCTTCCGCCGAGAAATATCGCGGCAACATAGAAACCGGGCGCATCGCCCGGTTTTTTCATGTCCCGAGCCAGCCCCTTGACGCGAAAAATGGTTCACCATTGACCGACGCCGGTCGAATTCTTACTATCTATCGATCAATCAAGGAAAGGTAAGAATGGCAACTGCGACCCTCTCCGCAAAATTCCAGATCTCCATTCCAAAGGAAGTGCGCGACCAACAACACTGGTCCGCCGGCCAGGAATTTGTCTTCATCCCGAAGGGCAAAGGCGTCCTTCTTATCCCTGTCCCCGAACTCGCCGACCTCAAGGGCATGGCCAAAGGCGCCGACCCGAGCGATTACCGCGACAGGAAAGACCGGTTCTGATGCGCGTCGTCGATAGCTCGGCCTGGATCGAATGGCTGACCCAAGGCCCTGCCGCAGATCGCCTGCAAGGCGAGATGCCTGGGCGAACCGAATGCATAGTCCCCACCATCGTCCAGCTCGAACTCGCCAAATGGCTTGAGCGCGAACGCGGTGAAGAAGCAGTCGATTCCTTTTTCGCCTATACCGCCACCTGCATCGTAGCCCCTCTCGACACAGCCCTTGCCCGCCGTGCCGCCGAAGTCTCTGCGAAACGGAAGCTGGCGCTTGCCGATGCGATAATCTACGCGACGGCCGAACTGCACGACGCCGAGGTTCTGACGCTCGACGCGCATTTCAAGAACTTAGACCGCGTCGTTTATCTTGAAAAGAATCCGTGACCGTTTCTTCGACGACGAGGATGCTGAACAGAATTGCTGCGATCTGGACTTGCTTCTATCAAGGCTTGAGAGATGCTAGTCTCATTCCTAAGATAACTGAAACTGGAACTCCCTGACGGTACCGATTCAATGACGAAAATGACGATTTCGCTTCCGGACAGTCTGGCGGATTACATTGCCGCCCGTGTCACGAGCGGCAAGTACAGCGATGCCAGCGCATTCCTGCACGATCTCGTCCTTCGAGATCAGGAAAATCACAAGCTCGATGATGCAGAACTGCAGGACATGCTGAAAAAGGCGGAGCAAAGCGGCCCGAGCGATCGGCGAATTCCGGACATCCTGGGCGAAGCGAAGGCAAAGCTGCGTGGCCGCATATAGGCTTACCCAAACCGCAGGACGCCAAGCTTTCCGGCATTTACGAATATACCTATCTGAATTTCGGCGAAGCTCAGGCCGATGCCTATCTGCTCGACCTGCACAGGATTTTCGAGCTTCTCGCAGACACACCCTTCATGGGAAGAGACTGCGGCGAACTCGGCGCCGGCCTTCGCCGCCTTCTTCACAGGCGACATGTTGCCTTCTACCGCGTGACGACCGAAGGCGTACTCATCATCGACATCATCGGGGCCGACCAGCTCCCCGAAAAACATCTGCAATCCGACCAATAATAGAGATTGGCACCGCTGATGCCCCAGTACGACACGTTTGCCTTCTACGACGCCAACGCCGAAACCTACGCCACCCGTGATCGCAAACCACCAACGACGAGACTGGACGCCTTCCTCTCCGCCCTCCCCGAAAAGGCACGCATTCTCGAACTCGGCTGCGGTGGTGGACAGGACTGCGCCTATATGCTGTCCAAAGGCTTCGACGTGACACCGACCGATGGCTCGGCTGAGCTTGCCCGACAGGCAGAGAAACTGAACGGCAGGCCGGTGAAAATCATGCGTTTCGAGGAGCTTGCCGCACGCGAAGAATTCGACGGCGTCTGGGCCGAGGCGAGCCTCCTGCATGTGCCCCGCGTCGACCTTCCCGGCATCCTCGCCCTCATCCGCAACGCCCTGAAGGAAGACGGCATCTTCCACGCAAGCTTCAAGGCCGGCACTGCCGAAGGCTATGACGATTTTGGGCGGTACTACAACTACCCTTCAAGGGAATGGCTGCAGGAATTGCTCGTGGCTGACGGCTGGAGAGACATCGCGATCAATGAAGCGGACGGCGGTGGTTATGACAACAAGCCGACCCGCTGGCTGTATCTTACCGCCCTTAAATGAAAAGGCCGGAGCTCTCGCCCCAGCCTCTCATAATCACAATCTCAGAACAGCTTAGTTGACCGACTTGTCAACCAGCTTGTTCTTGCCGATCCAGGGCATCATGGCGCGGAGCTTCGTGCCGACTTCCTCGATCTGGTGGCTGTCGTTCAGGCGGCGGATGCCCTTGAAGCGAGCGCCGCCGGCGCGGTATTCCTGCATCCAGTCGGATGTGAACTTGCCGGTCTGGATGTCCTTGAGGACCCGCTTCATCTCGGCCTTCGTCTCGGCAGTGATGATGCGCGGACCGGAGACATATTCGCCCCACTCGGCCGTGTTGGAGATCGAGTAGTTCATGTTGGCGATGCCGCCTTCGTAGATCAGGTCGACGATCAGCTTCACTTCGTGCAGGCACTCGAAATAGGCCATTTCCGGAGCGTAACCAGCTTCGGTCAGTGTTTCGAAGCCAGCGCGGATGAGCTCGACGAGACCGCCGCAGAGAACGACCTGTTCGCCGAAGAGGTCGGTTTCGCACTCTTCGCGGAAGTTGGTTTCGATGATGCCCGAACGGCCGCCGCCGACGCCACAGGCGTAGGAGAGAGCGAGTTCAAGCGCATTGCCGGAAGCGTTCTGGTGAACGGCAACGAGGCAGGGAACGCCGCCGCCCTTCTGGTATTCGCCGCGAACCGTGTGGCCCGGGCCCTTCGGGGCGATCATGACAACGTCGACGGTCGCCTTCGGCTCGATGAGGCCGAAGTGAACGTTGAGGCCATGTGCGAAGGCGATAGCAGCGCCGTCGCGGATATTGCCGGCGATGTCGGCCTTGTAGATGTCGGCCTGCAGTTCGTCCGGGGTTGCCATCATCATCAGGTCGGCCCAGGCGGCAGCTTCGGCAACCGTCATGACCTTGAAGCCGTCGGCTTCGGCCTTCTTGACGGTCGGCGAACCGGCCTTGAGCGCGATGACGACGTTCTGGGCGCCGGAATCCTTGAGGTTCAGCGCATGCGCGCGACCCTGCGAACCATAGCCGATGACGGCGACCTTCTTCGACTTGATGAGGTTGAGATCGGCATCACGATCGTAATAGACGCGCATTGAAATTCCTTCCCTTTTGCTTGTCTTGTTGACTGTCAAAAAGCGGTTCAGCCGAGGATCGGCATCTCCGCCAGAACTTTCTCCGTGCCGTACAGGCGCAGGAAAGCGGTGACCGCCTTCTCCGCCTGGCGCGCGGTATCCTTGAGCCCCGGTTCGCCGAGCAGCATGCGCACATGCAGATCGGAAACGATGAGGCCATAAAGCGTATGATAGGCTTCGTCGGCATCATGAAAACGCAGCAGCCCTGCCCTTTTTCCCGCATCGATCAGCGCCATGGCGCGGCGGTCGATCTGCCGGCGGCCGCGCTCCAAGAGCAGCTTGCCGAGCTTGGAACCGTCGCGATGCGACTGGCCGATCGCCAGCCGGTTCAGCGCCAGCGACACGTCGCCGGCCAGAACTTCGAGAAGATCGCGGGCGAAGATGACGAGATGGTCGTGCAGGCTCGTATAGGTCAGCCGCTCGCCGCTGCGCTCGAAGGTGCGTACCTTGCTCGCCTGATAGGCGATCATGGCCGAGAGCAGACCGTCACGGTCGCCGAACCACTTGTAGAGGCTTTCCTTGGAGCAGTTGGCAGCGCGCGCCACACCCGATGTCGTCAGCGCCTTCTCGCCTCCGTCGACGAGAAGCTGCAGCGCCTGCTCCAGAACAGCGTTCTGGCGTGGCGAAAACTCGCTCGGCTCTGCGACATCGACTGACACGGTTTCAACTCCCCATTTACGTACCGTACGGTACGGTTCGCGGCGTTTATGCGGCAAAGCCTTGCCACCGTCAAGATGGAGATAGCGAAATTTTACGCCTGCAGGAAAAAACAAACCACCAGAATTGGACAGAACGACGACAGGGGAATCAACTACCTTCCCGCGGAACCTGCCGCTGGAGACGTCGATGCGCCTTCCGTCCAACGTTGCCCTATTGTTGCTGCTCGCCGCGCAATCTCCTGCGCTTGCCGATCCGGCAAGCGATGTCTACCAGCGCATCGAAAAGCTGCACGGAGACGCCGCCGGCCTGGATGCACCACTGCGCAACCTCGTCGAAGCCATGCGCGGCGACGATGCCGAAACGATCGCTTCCCTCGCCGACTATCCCTTGACGGTGCAGGCCAATGGCGAAACCTACGATGTGCTGAACGAGCGGGATTTTATCGACAATTTCGACGATCTCGTCACGCCGGAAACGCGCCGTGCGGTCGGCCACCAGCAATATGCCGACCTGTTCGTCAACAGCGATGGCGTGATGCTGGCGGATGGCGCCGTCTGGATGGCGGCGATCTGCGAAGATGATGCCTGCGAGAACAGCCACTGGGCGATCACCGCCATCAACAACTGACCTCATAAACAAGCGACCGGAGCGGCAACGCCATGAAGACAATTTCAATCGCCTCTGCCGCGGCAGCACTTCTCGCGATGACGTCCTCTGCCCTCGCCGCCGAGACCCGCTGCGGCTGGCTCCAGAACCCGACGCCGGGCAACTGGTGGCTGGAGGATGCCGAAAACACCTGGACGATCATGACGCAGGGACGCGATGACGAGCCCGAAGGCATGGATCTCATTCCCGATATTTCAGAGCATGATTATGTGAAGAGCAACGGCAATTACGGTTATGCCTGCGCCTGCATGAGCGTCGAGACCGATGGCGAGGAACATATCACGCGCATCCTCTCTTTCCGCCAGCTAAAGCTCGCCAAGTGCCAGAATGACAAGGCGCTGAAATTCCCGGGCTGACCTTATTCCGCGGCAATCGCATCGCGCGCGCCATCGACATCGCGCGCCGGTGACGCGCCATAGAGACGGCTATACTCACGGCTGAACTGCGACGGGCTCTGATAACCGACCTGATGGCCGGCAGTCCCCGCATCGAGCCGCTCCACCAGCATCAGCCGGCGCGCCTCGTGCAGGCGAAGCTGCTTCTGATACTGCATCGGCGTCATCGCCGTCACCGACTTGAAGTGATGGTGGAACGAAGACGCGCTCATGCTGACATGATCGGCCAGTTCCTCGATGCGCAGCGGCCGGGCAAAATTCTCCTTCAGCCAGGCGACGGCCCGCGCGATCCTGTTGCTGTGGCTGTCGGCCGTGGCGATGTTGATCAGCCGTTCACCATCGGGGCCGGTCAGTATCCGGTAGAGGATTTCCTGCTCGATCAGTGGCGCCATGGCCGGAATGTCGTCTGGACGATCGAGCAAGCGCAGCAGGCGCACGGCAGCGTCAAGAAGTTCCGGCGGCGCAACGTTGACGGCCATGCCACGCTGCCCGTCGGTATGGGCGGCCGGGCGCGGAATATCGATGCGGCTCAAAAGCTCCAGCAGCTTTTCGGAGTCGATCGCGAGCCCGAGACAAAGATGCGGCACCTCGGGGCTGGCCTCGGCGATACGCCAGGCGACCGGCAGATCGAGCGAGGTCAGCAGATAATCCCCGGTTCCATAGCTGATGAACTCATTGCCGAGGCGAAGGCTCTTGGCGCCCTGCAGCACGAAGGCAAAACATGGCTTGTAGCTGCTGTGCAGCGGATCGCTGGGATTGGAGCGGCGGCTGATGTGGAGATTGCCGATCGACGTGCGGAACTCGCCATCACCGGGCGCAAAGCGCATCGCGATGTCGACGATTTCCTGATAGGGATTGAAGGGCAATGTCATGCGGCAACTCTTTCTGTCTGACGCCAGCGATACCACCTTTATCTAAAGCGCCTTTTCCATTTCGCAAACAGATGTCCGGCTCACTTTTGCAGGATCGTGCAAAAAGCTGAGAGTATCGCTCTAACGCCGCAGCATGGTTCCGGGCAATAGTCCGCCCACCCCCACTCCTCCCAAATCGAAAAGGAAGGTTCCCATGCCTATTGCAAGAGGCTACGCCGCGACTGACGCTTCCAAGCCGCTGACCCCTTTCACCTTCGAACGCCGCAAGCCGAACGCTGATGACGTCGTCATCGACATCAAGTTCGCCGGCATCTGCCATTCGGACATCCACACCGTCCGCAACGAATGGAAGAACGCCGTCTACCCGATCGTGCCGGGCCATGAGATCGCCGGCATCGTGACCGCCGTCGGTTCCGCCGTGACCAAGTTCAAGGTCGGCGACCGCGTCGGCGTCGGCTGCTTCGTCGATTCCTGCATCGGCTGCGCCGAACGCGACCTCGACCGTGAACAGTACATGCCGGGTCTCAGCGGCACCTACAATGATTTCGAAGCCGACGGCAAGACACGTACCCAGGGCGGTTATTCCGACTCGATCGTCGTCAAGGAAGGCTATGTCATGTCCATCCCGGACAACCTTCCGCTTGATGCCTCCGCGCCGCTTCTCTGCGCCGGCATCACGCTCTATTCGCCGCTGCGCCACTGGAAAGCCGGCCCCGGCAAGAAGGTCGCAATCGTCGGCATGGGCGGCCTCGGCCATATGGGCGTCAAGCTCGGTGCCGCCATGGGTGCCGATATCACCGTACTCTCGCAAAGCCTCTCCAAGAAGGAAGACGGCCTGAAGCTCGGCGCCAAGGAATATTACGCCACCAATGACCCGGAGACCTTCAAGAAGCTCGCCGGCGCCTTCGACCTCGTCATCTGCACCGTCAGCGCCGAGATCGACTGGAACGCCTATCTCGGCCTCGTGAAGGTGGATGGCGCCTTCGTGGTGGTCGGCGTTCCCGAAAACCCGATCCCGGTTCACGCCTTCTCGCTGGTCCCCGGCCGCAAGAGCATTTCCGGCTCGATGATCGGCTCGATCAAGGAAACCCAGGAAATGCTCGACTTCTGTGGCGAGCACAACATCGTTTCCGAGATCGAGAAGATCAACATCCAGCAGGTCAACGAAGCCTATGAGCGCGTCCTGAAGAGCGACGTCCGCTACCGCTTCGTCATCGACATCGCCTCGCTGGCAGCCTGATGAAACAGAAAGGGCGGCTCCCGGAGCCGCCCTTTTTCTTTATCGTCTGTTCGCTTCTACCCGTCGTCGCGCATGGTCTCGCGCTGGGTGATCAGACGGGCGCTGTGCTGGCCGGTCATATAGATCCAGAACCAGTTCCAGGCGACGGTGAAGCGCGAGCGCGTGCCGATCAGGAAGTAGATGTGGGCAAGGCCCCAAATCCACCAGGCAAGCCAGCCCTTGAGCTTGAAACGGCCGAAATCGATGATCGCCGCGCTCTTGCCGATCGTCGCCAGACTTCCCTGATGCCAATATTTGAACGGTCCCGGCGCCGGCTTGCCGGATAGCCGCGCGCGGATGACCTTCGCGACATAGCCGCCCTGCTGCTTGGCCGCCGGCGCAATGCCCGGCACCGGTTTGCCATCCTCACGCATCACAGAAGCCGTATCGCCAATCACGAAGACATCGGGCAGGCCCGGCGCCGTCAGGTCCTTTTCGACGATGGTGCGCCCCGCCCGGTCGGCCGGCACGCCCAGCCAGCGCGCCGCATGCGAGGCCTGCACGCCGGCGGCCCAGACGATGGTGCGGCTCGGAATGAAATTTTCGCCGACGGTCACGCCATCAGCCGTGCATTGCGTCACCGGCGTTCCCGTCAGCACCTCGACGCCGAGCTTCTCCAGTGCCTTTTGCGCATAGGCCGAGAGATCCTCGGCAAAGGCCGGCAGCACACGCGGCCCTGCCTCGATCAGCACGACGCGGGTCTTGCGCGTATCGATGTTGCGGAATTCCTTGGGCAGCGTGAAATGCGCCAACTCGGCAATGATGCCGGCAAGCTCGCAGCCCGTCGGGCCAGCCCCGACGATGGAGAAGGTCAAAAACGCGTCGCGCACCGCCGGATCGCTTTCCACTTCCGCCCGCTCGAAGGCGAGCAGCACACGACGGCGGATCGTCGTCGCATCCTCCAGCGTCTTCAGGCCCGGAGCGACAGGCTCCCATTCGTCGTGGCCGAAATAAGCGTGGGTAGCACCAGTCGCCAGCACCAGCGTATCGTAATTCAGCACCATGCCGCTGCGTAAAGAGACGCTCTTTGCCTTGGGATCGACGCCGTTGACCTCGCCGAGCAGCGTGGTCACCTCGGGCCGGTCGGCATAGAGATGGCGGATCGGCCAGGCGATCTCTGAAGTGGATAGGATGGTTGTTGCCACCTGATAAAGCAGAGGCTGGAAGAGATGGTGGTTGCGCCGGTCTATGAGCGTGATCTTCGCGCCCGCGCCCTTCAATCCATTGACGAGCTGCAGCCCGCCGAAACCGCCGCCGACAACGACGACGTGATGTTCGCTCATGACCTACCCCTTTTTGTCATTCTGCTGCGGCAAATGTCGCCTTTCGCCGGAAGTATTCAACCGCTGTTTCGGCATATCTCCCCTGCATCCCGATCGGCTTTGTTCGTTGCAGATAGGCCCTTCACGCCCGTGCCATCCTCATTGTCATCAAAACCGTTTTACGCATACATTCCGGGCATGGACGAGGAAATCATTTTAACTGGCGGCGGGCGCACCGAAGTGTCTCGGCAGGACTGTGTCGTTTATCGCCAGAGCGGCCCCTGGTCCCCGACCACTATTTCGCTGCTGAGACATCTTGCCCAGGTGGGCTTCGCCGCATGTCCCCGTGTCGTCGGCACGGGGTTTGACGAGCGGGGTCGCGAAACCGTCTCGTTTATCGAGGGAGAGTTTGTCCATCCGGGGCCCTGGAGTGATGAGGCCATGCCGCGTCTCGGAAATATGCTCCGGCAACTCCACGAGGCGACGTCTTCGTTCAAGGTTCCAGACAATACGATCTGGCGCGGGTGGTTTGGCCGCGAACTCGGAACCGGTCCGCGTGTCATTGGTCACTGCGACACCGGCTCTTGGAACATTGTCTCTCGCTCCAACTCGCCAATCGCCCTAATCGATTGGGAGGTTGCCGGACCGGTCGGAATAGACATCGAACTGGCGCAAGCCTGCTGGTTGAACGCCCAGCTTTTCGATGACGATATAGCGGAAAGAATGAACCTTGGCTCGGCGAGAGCGAGAGCACGGCAGGTTCGCTATTTGCTCGACGGTTATGGCTTTTCGAAAGCGCAGCGAGATGGCTTTTTTGACAAACTGCTCACATTTGCTGTTTACGATGCTGCCGAGCAGGCGAAAGAGGCTCGCGTCACGCCGGAGACAAAAGACCCAGAACCCCTATGGGCTATAGCGTGGCGCACAAGGAGCGCATCCTGGATGCTCCGCAACCGATCAGCGTTGGAAGCGGCCTTGCTCTAGGTCGCTCGCTCAATTGGCGTAGCTAACGGGTATCGCCGTACCGCTCTTCAAAAGCTCCATGGAGATCGATGCCGACACATCAAAAAGCTCGATCCGCCGCACGATTCGCTTGTAGATGACATCGTAATGTTCGACGCGCGGCAGCACGATCTTCAGAATGTAATCGTAATTGCCGGTCAGCCGGTGCGCTTCGACGATCTCGGGGATATCGCTGATCGCGCGGCGGAAGGCCTCCGTCCATTCGTCGGAATGATGCGCCGTTTTGATGAGCGCAAAGAGCGTGGTGGGCACACCCATCCGCTCGCGATCCAGCACGACGATGCGACGCGCGATGTAGCCGCTCTCCTCCAGCCGCTGGATGCGCCGCGAACAGGCCGAGACCGACAGAGCCACGCGCTCTGCAAGGTCGGTCACGGAGATGCCTGCATCGTCCTGCAGGATATCGAGAATCCGCCTGTCGCGATCGTCAATCATGATGGCCCGCGCTGAAATTTTGCAAGAAACTGAGAAATTCCGCAAAACCTTAGCACATATCGATGCAAAAGCACAAACAATGCAAACACATCGCGCCTGATATGCTGCATCATTCCCGTATTCGAAAACACCATAGGGAGCGAGAATCCATGAAAAACATCGGCCTGATCGGCGGCATGAGCTTCGAAAGTTCTGCGGTCTATTACCGTCTCATCAACGAAATGGTGCGCGAGCGCCTGGGCGGCCTGGCCTCTGCCGAGCTCACTTTGCATTCGGTGAATTTCGAGGAGATCGTTGCCCTGCAGAAGGCCGGCGCCTGGGATATGGCTGCCTCGCGCCTCGGCGATATCGCACTGCGCCTGCAGATTGCCGGCGCCCATTGCGTGCTGATCTGCACCAACACCATGCATCTGATCGCACCCGAGGTCTCTTCGCACATCTCCGTGCCGCTGATCCATATCATCGACGAGACCGCCAAGACGATCCACGAAGCCGGCTGTAAGCGCCCGCTGCTGCTTGCCACGCGCTACACGATGGAGCACGGCTTCTATACCGACCGCATGAAGGGCCTCGGCCTCGACATCATGGTGCCCGAAGCCGCCGACCGCACCACCGTCCACGACATCATCTTCAACGAGCTCTGCGCCGGCAAGGTGCTCGACAGTTCTCGCCAGAAGCTGATGGCGGTGATCGAACGCGCCCGCGCCAATGGTGCCGACAGCATCATCCTCGGCTGCACGGAAATCTGCCTGATCCTCAACCCGGATCACCTTCCCCTTGCTGGATTCGACACGACGGCAATCCATGCCCGCGCCGCCGTCGATTTCGCGCTCGAGGGAGAAATCGCAAACGAAGAAGAAGACGCAGCCTGAGCCTTCAATTTAGTTGACTCAGTCAAATAAAAGCAGCAGGGTTTCCATCAGGAGACCCTGCCATGACCGACCTTTCCCTCATCGAATCCGCCCGCGAATTCAATCGCTTCTACACGAACTTCCTCGGCCTGCTGAACAAGGCCTATCTCGACACGCCCTTCACGCTGACGGATGCGCGCGTGCTCTTCGAGATCGGCGCCCATGATGGCGTCAATGCCGGCGCTCTCGCCCGCGACCTGCAGCTCGACCCCGCCTATCTCAGCCGCATTCTCAAACGCTTCCGCGAAGAAGACTTCGTCGAGGCGACGCCCGATCCCGCCGACCAGCGCAGCCAGATCCTTACTGTCACCGGCAAGGGACGCACCCAGTTCGAGGAGCTTGGCCGCCGCTCGAATGCCCAGATCGCCGCCCGCTTCGGCACGCTTGCCGATGGCGAGCCGCAGGCGGCCGTTGCCGCCATGCGGACGATCCGCGCGATCCTCGACCCGCAGGCAAAACCGGCTGCCGCCATCATCCGTCCGCATCGCGCCGGCGATATCGGCTGGATTGTCCAGAGCCAGGGACGCTTTTATGCCGAGGAATATGGCTGGGATCTGCGCTTCGAAGGGCTGGTCGCCGATGTCGCCGGAAAATTCCTCGCCAATTTCGACCCCGAGATGGAATATTGCTGGATCGCCGAGCGCGGCGGCATCAATCTCGGCTCCGTGCTGATCACCAATGGCGGCGACGGCATTGCGAAGCTCCGCCTGCTCTACGTCGACAAGGCCGCGCGCGGTCTCGGCCTCGGCAAACGGCTTGTCGATGAGTGCATCGCCTTCTCGCGCCGTAAGCGATACCGGCAGATCTCGCTCTGGACCAACGACTTCCTCCACACCGCCCGCGCCATCTATCAAAAGGCCGGTTTCCGGCTTGTCTCCGAGGAGAAACACCGCATGTTCGGTCCTGAGGCCAATGGCCAGACCTGGGTGCTCGATCTCTGATTTTGCTGCGTCGCAGAAATTTTACTTGATTTGGAAATGGCCATTCCCTAATTAGTCGGCATGACCGTTGACACCCTGACATCTGACCCGAAAACCCGCAGCCGCGGCCGCCCGCGCGAGTTCGATATGGACGCAGCCCTCGATGCTGCGCTGCGCGTCTTCTCCGAGCGCGGCTATCACGCCGCCTCCATCAGCGAACTGACCGAAGCCATGGGCCTTGCCTCAGGCAGCATCTACAAGGCTTTCAAGGACAAGCGCGGCATCTTCCTTGCCGCCTTCAAGCGCTATCGTCAGCTCGGCCGCGGCCGGCTGGAGACGAAAATCGCATCCGTAAAGACCGGCCGCGAAAAGGTCTTCGAGATGGTCATGTATTACGCCGAGCTTTCCCATGGCGAAGCTGGCCTCAAGGGCTGTCTCGTCGTCGGCGGCGCAAACGACATTTCGCTGCTCGACGAGGAAGCTGCGGAGCATGTGGCCGCGGCCTTTTCCGCTGACGAAAAGCTGATGGCCGATCTTATCCGCATCGGCCATGCCGATGGCACCATTCCGCCAACCGTGGATGCTGATGCCACGGCCCTCACCTTTCTCTGCCTGACCAAGGGCCTGCGCGTCATCGGGAGGACGGGACGCGGCGAGAAAGAGATGATGGCTGCGGCAGAGGCCGCGATGCGGCTCGTGACTTGACGACCCAAACCGGCATCCGTTCAAGGATCGGGTGGCGGCAGACGATTAAATTGCATTCAATCCTCCCAATCATTGCCTATTGGAGTTTCTGATGAGCGTTTCAGCCACCACGCCGGATGCGGCCATGCCCCGCGCCCTATCCCCCTGGCTAACCTTCCTTTTTGCAGCTTCCTGCGGTTTCGTCGCCGCCAACCTCTATTACGGCCAGCCGCTGGCGGGCCTGATCAGCGCCGATCTCGGCTTCTCGCCTGCCGCAACCGGCTTGATCGTCACGCTGACGCAGATCGGCTACGGCCTCGGCCTGCTGCTCCTGGTGCCGCTTGCCGACCTGTTTGAAAATCGCCGTCTCATCCTGACGCTGACTGTCGGCTCTGCACTTGCCCTCATCGGCGCGGCCTTTTCCTCCACGCCAGGCATGTTCCTGACGGCATCGCTCTGTATCGGCCTCGCCTCGGTCGCAGCACAGGTCCTCGTTCCCTTCGCCGCCAGCATGGCGCCGGATGCGACACGCGGCCAGGTCGTCGGCAATGTCATGAGCGGCCTGCTCTGTGGCATCATGCTCGCCCGCCCCTTTGCGAGCCTCGTCGCGGAAGCCTCGTCCTGGCATATGGTCTATTACGTCACCGCCGCCGTCATGATCGCACTCGGCATCGTATTACGCGCCAACCTGCCGGTCCGCGTCCCCCACACGAAGCTGCGTTATGGTGAGCTGCTGGCCTCCATGGGTCATCTGGCAGTGAACTCGCGCGTGCTGCAGCGCCGCGCCCTCTATCAGGCCGGCATGTTCGGCGCCTTCAGCCTGTTCTGGACGACAGCGCCGTTGCTGCTTGCAAGCCCCGCTTTCGGCATATCGCAGAGCGGCATCGCCCTTTTTGCGCTCGCTGGTGCCGCCGGCGCCATCGCCTCGCCGATCGCCGGCCGCCTGGCCGACCGCGGCATGACCAAGGTCGCCTCCACGCTTGCCATGCTGCTTGGCATGGGCTCATTCCTCATCAGCCATTTCGCAACCGACGGCTCGCTGACGGCACTGGTTCTGCTGACAGCTGCGGCGATCCTCCTGGATTTCGGTGTGACGACCAACCTCGTCTGCGGCCAGCGAGCGATCTATGGGTTGAGCCCGGAACATCGCGGCCGTCTGAACGGCCTGTTCATGGCGACCTTCTTCACCGGCGGCGCCATCGGCTCCGCACTTGGTGGCTGGGCTTACGCAACCGGCGGCTGGACGATGGCTGCCTGGATCGGCTTCTGCTTCCCGGCACTCGCCTTCCTGTTCTTCCTGACGGAAGGCCGCGAGAAGTAATCAAGTCAGGATCGGGCGGCTCGTCCGCCTGATCCGCCCTCTCATTCTTCTGTGTCGAAACGCAGCCGCGCGGCGCGAACCTCATCATGGTTCGCCTCCGCCCAGTTCAACAACTGCGACAGCGCCGTATAGAGCGACCGCCCAAGTTCGGTCATCCGGTACTCCACACTCGGCGGCTTCGTCGGAAAAACCTCCCGTTCGATATAGCCATCCCGCTGCAGGTCGCGCAGCGACTGGGTCAGCATGCGTTGGGAAATATCGGGGATCATCCGGCGCAACTCGCCGAAACGATAGGGCTGCTTGGCAAGCGCTTCGAGAATGAGCGTCGACCATTTGCCACCGATCTGCTGCAACACATCTCGAACCGGGCAATTGGTGAAATCCAGGCTGGCAAGATCGATCTCGCGCCGCGCACCTCCCGGCCCATCGGCCGGTCCTTTTGATTGGCGCTCTCTGGCTTTCAGACTGACGACTGTTCCGGCCATAGATGGTTCCCTTTTGGTAACGAACTCCCGAAAAACTGCCTTCTTTACAGTCCCGGGTCAATTCCTATTCTAGTGCTACTCTCTTTTTGAGACTACCTGTCAACCACTAGAGGATACTATGAGCGAAACCATTCTCGTCACCGGCGCTGCAGGCCAGCTCGGCCAGCTTGTCGTCCATCACCTGATCGAAAGCTACAAGGTCGCCCCGGCCAGCATCATCGCCGCGACCCGCAGCCCGGAAAAGCTCGCCACCCTCGCCGCCAAAGGTGTCGTTACCCGCAAGGCGGATTTCGATGATGCCGCCAGCCTCGAAGCTGCCTTTGCCGGCGTCGACCGCCTGCTCATCATCAGCACGGACGCCCTCGACACGCCCGGCAAGCGCCTGATCCAGCATAAGGCTGCCGTCGCCGCTGCCGTGAAGGCCAAGGTGAAGCACATCACCTACACCTCGATGCCCGCCCCTGATGATTCGCTCGTCACCTTCGCGCCGGACCACCTCGGCACCGAAAACACCATCAAGGAAAGCGGCATCCCCTACACGATCGTGCGTGACGCCTGGTATCACGACAACTACATGCACAGCATGCCGCACAATCTGCAGGCTGGAAAATGGTTCACCTCGGCAGGCGACGGCAAGATTGCCACCATTTCGCGTGATGACTGCGCGCTCGCCATCGCTTCGGTCCTCGCATCAGGCGTCTCCGCCAGCGCCACCTACACGCTGACCGGCAAGCAGTCGCTGACTTCAAAGGAAATCGCCGCAATCGCCACCGAAGCCACCGGCAAGCCGCTGGAAGTCATTGGTGTCACCGACGAACAGCTCGGCCAGGGCATCCGTGGTGCCGGCCTGCCGGGCTTCGTCGCCGACATGCTGGTTTCGGCCGACGCCAATATCCGCGCCGGCAAGTTCGACATCGTCACCGACGATTTCACAAAACTGACCGGCAGAGAGCCGCAGTCGCTGAAGGACTACTTCGTCGCCAACAAGGCCGCTCTCACCGCCTGAGCCGGCCTAAAGGCCCGCCCTTGCATTCACCAAGGGCGGGCCCTTTTTGTCAGATTTTCTGGCCGCAGGCCCGGCAGAAGCGGCGTACCGTTTCCGCCATGCCATATTCCAGCGCATCGGCCGTCAGCCCGTGACCGATCGAAACCTCGGCGAGAGCCGGAATGCGCTTTACGAGAGCGGGAAGATTTTCCACCGTCAGGTCATGGCCGCCATTGACGGCAAGGCCGAGCGCCAGCGCGGCATCCGCCGTCTTGCCAAGCCCTTCGAGGATCGGCCCCGCCCTTTCAGGCGCATCGTAGCAGCCGCCATAGGGGCCGGTGTAAAGCTCGATCCGGTCGGCGCCCGTCGCTTTCGCAGCCTTCACCGCCTCCGCGTCGCCATCGCCGTCAGCAAACAGCGAAACACGGAATCCCATCTTCTTCAGCCGCGCCACGACATCGGTGAGGAACGCCTGATGCTTGCGGAAATCCCAGCCGTGATCGGAGGTCGCCTGCGAGGGATCATCAGGCACCAGCGTCACCTGCTCCGGCTGGGCCTTGGCACAAAGCTCCAGGAATTCCTCGGTCGGATAGCCCTCGATATTGAATTCGGCTTCCGGAAACTCATCGTCGATCAGATTGCGGATCACGGGCAGATCGGAAAAGCGGATATGCCGCTGGTCCGGCCGCGGATGCACGGTCAGCCCTGAGGCACCAGCGGCAAGCGCGATGCGACCGAGCCCTTCCACGCTTGGCCAGGGCAGATCGCGCCGGTTGCGCAGCATGGCGATGGCATTGAGGTTCACGGAGAGTTTGGCGGGCATGGCAATATCCGTCTGGGATGGCGACTGGTCCTGCTTTTAAGGCAAGCCGTCCGCGAACGCCAATGAGATTCGCACATGCATTCATGCCTGTCCTTGATAGTCGCGCGCACCATGACGATCGACGTCAGGGGCGTACCGAAAACAGTAATTCCCGTTCCCTTCGAAGATCATTCGTCAGCGACGACGAACCGTGTGGTTTTATTTTACCACATACCAAGCAAGAGGCGGATTGAGATGCCGCAACATTGCTATCCCATTTAAAAACGGTTATTTTTAGCACTTACAAAAGAACCCGTCCGAGCATAAAGTGGGCGCCACGTAACGAGTAAGTACGCCGAGTACTGCTTCTTCCAACGATAAGAACGCTAGAGGAAAACCCCGCTCGCCGCGCTCCGGAAGCAACTGGCAAAGCCGCATGAGGTGCAACTATCTGCCCCAGGAGGGTTCATGCCAGACGGTTCCAAACGTTTGTTTGCTGCCGCCGGTATCGCTTCGGAGGCCCGGTCGAAATACCGGTTCCTGCCTTCGGCCGCTTTGCCGCCGGATATCCCACAAGGTCCCGTTCCGATCGCCGACATGGCGAACGCATTCGGCGTCACGCACAGGACACTGCATTTCTACGAAGAGAAGGGCCTGATTTCCGCAAACCGCATCGGCCTGATGCGCGTTTACGATCAGGATGATGTCATGCGCATGGCGGTCATCACCGTCTGCCGCGAAACCGGCATGCCGATCGCCGTCATCCAGGAATTGATGGACGTGTTGCGCAGCGCGGCCTCCCAGGAAGAGGCCGAGTCGATCTTCCGCGAGGCCCTCTCCCAACGCAAGCGAGAGCTGACGGCCGAAATGTCGACTTTGCACCGGCAGCTGCAGCAGGTAAGCGACCTTCTCGATTACGACAGCAGCCTCGACCTGCCGCCGATCAACGACAACAGGGATCCGGCAAGCCTGACCGATCAGGAGCGCCAATGCCTGGAGCTGATGGCTGAAGGATATTCGACGCAGCGCATCGCCCGCGCCCTCGACCTCAGGCATGAGGAAACGCGCGCGCTGGAAGCCGACATCATCATGAAATTCCAAGCCAACAACCGCTTTCAGGCGATCGCCAAGGCGGTTCTCCTCGGCATCGTGCAGGCCTGATCACTTGGCAGCGGCCGCCACCGCATCCCTGCAGGAGCACAAACGCCAGTTTCCAGCGGACGCCAATCTTAGCGAACGATTGTCAGCGTCTCTGCTGCGCGCGTAATCGCGGTGTAAAGCCAGCGCTCGCGCGTATCGCGAAAGGCCCAGCTTTCGTCGAACAATACGACATTGTTCCACTGCGAACCCTGCGCCTTGTGCACCGTCAGCGCATAGCCGTAGTCGAACTCGTCATAGCGCTTGCGTGTATTCCAGGGGATCTCGCCTTCCACATTCTCGAAGGCTTGCTTCAGAAGCTTGATCTTCGCAGCCCCACGATCCATATCGTCATCTTCGGGGCGGACCAGCAGGTTGATGCCGGGCTTCGTCGTCTCCTTGGATGAGGTCATGACCTGCCAGAGCGAGCCGTTGAGCAAGCCCTTTGCCGGGTCGTTGCGCAGGCAGACCAGCTTGTCGCCGGTCTGCGGATGTTCGGTCGTAAAACCCTTGAGTTCCCGCAGGCGCTGGTTATAGCGCCGCCGCGTCTTGTTTGTGCCGACAAGCACCTGGTCGGCATCCATGACGAGCGGCTGCGTCACCTCGTTCTTCGAGATCACCTGCGCCTTGCCGTAGTCGCCATACATGATCTCGTTGCCCTCACGCACCTGCATGGCGAGCTTGATGATCGGATTGTCGCGCGCCTGCCGGTGGATATCGGTCAACAAATAATCCGGCTCCTGATTGGTGAAGAAGCCGCCGCCCGTGACCGGCGGCAGCTGGCCGGGATCGCCAAGCACGAGGATCGGCGTGCCGAAGCTCATCAGGTCCTTGCCGAGCGCTTCGTCCACCATCGAGCATTCGTCGACGATGATCAGTGCCGCCTTGGCGACCGGGCTCTGGCGGTTGATGGAAAACATCGGCGCGATCGAGGTCTTGCCGGTTTCCTCGTCCTCCACCTCTTCCTCGCCGCGCGGCCGGTAGATCAGCGAATGAATGGTCTTGGCATTCGACGCCCCGCGCGAGCGCAACACCTGCGCCGCCTTGCCGGTGAAGGCGGCAAACAGTACGTCGCCATCCACATGCTCGGCAAAATGCTTGGCAAGCGTCGTCTTGCCCGTTCCGGCATAACCGAACAGCCGGAAGAGCGGAGACCTGCCCTCCTTCAGCCAGTTCGAAACGGCCTTCAGGGCTTCATCCTGTTGAGGGGCGAATTGCATGGAAGCGACTTGGCAGGATTCGCCTCGCATAGGCAAGGCGAAATTCCCCTTGAGACGACATTAGCGGCGCCCGCTCAGCGACTTCATCTCCTGCTCCATCACATGCTGGCGCAAGAGCCCGGCAAGATAGAGCGATCCGGTCAGGATCACCCAGGCATCCACTTCAGCCGCCCGTTCCAGCGCCCTCTCATAAGCTGCCTGCGGATCTTCGATCACCTCGCTCGCAAGGCCGATCGCGCCGGCAAGCATCTGCAATTCGGCGGGCGATCGGAAGCGGTTTGAAACCGAGGTGAAGATCGGCGAAACGCCGTAGCGCTTCATCACGTCGAGAAGCCCTGCCGCATCCTTGTCCGCCGCAATCGCAACGACCGCGATGCCCGGTCCGGAAAATCCTTCCATGCCGGAGAGATCGTCGAGCACCGCTTCGAGATTGAAGGGTACATGCGCCCCGTCGAGCATGACGGCCACAGCCTTGCCCTCAGCGGGCACGACGAAGCGCTCCAGCCGTCCCGGCAGATGCGAATCTCGCTCGGCTTGCGCGTCGATCAGCCACGCGCCCACAGCCTCGCCCTCGCGAGCCGTCACACCAAGCTCGCCGAGCACATCGAGCGCCGCCCCGGCAACGGCGACATTGCGGGAAGCGATTGTCGATGCCTTGGACAGATCCGGCCGGGTAAGCCGCGCCTTGATCTCCACTGCGCGCCTGGCGATAACGGCACCCGCTTCATCATCCGCTTCAAGCGGCGTCACGACGGTCGAATGCGGCTTGATGATACCGGCCTTTTCGAAGGCGATGGCCGCCCGCGTCTTGCCGAGGATTTCCGTATGTTCGAGGCCGATGTTGGTGATGATGGAAACGTCGCTATTGACGATATTGGTCGAATCCAGCCGCCCGCCGAGGCCGGTCTCGACCACGGCCCACGCGATGCCGGCATCCCGAAAGATCAGAAATGCCGCCACTGTCAGCATGTCGAACCATGTCGCGGTCTCGGCCGCAGTCGCTTCCGCCCTTGCGGCTCGCAGCGCATCGAGCGCCAGGAACAGCGCCTCGGCGA
Source organism: Rhizobium sp. CF142 (assembly GCF_000281145.1). Lineage (NCBI taxonomy): Bacteria > Pseudomonadati > Pseudomonadota > Alphaproteobacteria > Hyphomicrobiales > Rhizobiaceae > Rhizobium > Rhizobium sp. CF142. The sequence continues at coordinate 24,344 of NZ_AJWE01000052.1, forward strand.
GCACGCCCTCCTCGACCGGCCAGCCGTTCACGCTGATGCGCTCGGAAATATGCTCCACATGCGGCGAGGCATAACGCCCGACGGAAATGCCGGCATGGCGCAAGCTTGCTTCCAGCAGCGCCGAAGTCGAACTCTTGCCCTTGGTACCCGCCACATGGATCGAGCGGAAGGCGCGGTGCGGATCGCCGAGACGGGCGGAGAGATCGAGGATCGGCTCCAGTCCGACGCGCATTTCACCGCGCGGACGCTGTTCCCAGTTTGTAAGCTGATCAAGTTGCGAAAGGGCTTCGATAAGGCGGGGATTTTCTATCTGCATGGGCATGGCACACGTTACAGGATTTATTTTGGTGCCCAGGCGAGCGGCATCGGAAACCTGCGCTTCCCGATGGTTCTCCATCTGTCTCGCCAGTCACGCAGGCGGGCCGACACTAGAACCTTTCCGTTGCCCTGCCTAGCCTCGCAAGCGTCATCAGCACGGCTCCGCCGCGACGCCGCCTGCGGCAACTGCCAGTTAACGCTGGTGAATTTTAGCTCTTGCGGAGATTGGCAAGAACGCCACTTTAGTTCCTGTCTGTGACAAAGAGGCGGAGATTCGAATGGGACAGACTGTCCGAATTCCAGTCAACGAACCGCAGAGACTGCTTGCCGTGCGCTCGCTGAGTGCCATCAGCAGCAGCCCGACGCCGGAGCTTGCAGCACTTGCCGAGCTCGCCAAGAATGCATTCGCAATGCCCTATGCCGCCGTCAACATCGTCGACGAGGACTGGCTGCGCATTGCCGGCGAAGCGGGCTTGCAGCTTTCGGAATGCCCGCGCGACCTTTCCTTCTGCACCCGTGTCGTCTTTGCCAACGACATGGTTGTCGTTCCCGATCTGGAACAGGATGCGGAGCTCAATGCCGCGCCCTATGTGACGGGCCCGCCGCATTTCCGTTTTTATGCCGGCGCGCCGCTGGAACTGGAAAACGACCTGGTCATCGGCGCCTTCTGCATTCTCGATCAGAAGCCGCGCCTCTTCACCGAAAAAGAGGCCTCCAATCTTCGCCGTTTCGCCCGTGTCGCGAGCGCGCTTCTGCGGCTGCAGAAGGCGAATTTCGTCATGGGCCTTGCCGAAAGCAGTCTGCGCACTGCGGCCATGACCGATCCGCTGACCGGTTTCCTCAACCGCGCCGCACTCGATGCCATTGTCGACCGCGCGCTGGAATCAGCCCTTGCCTCCGGCCACACCTTTGGCGCCCTCTATCTCGACATGGACGGCTTCAAATCGATCAACGATACGCTCGGCCACCATATTGGTGACGAGGTGCTGCGGGAGGCGGCAAATCGCATCCGTTCGGTCATCCGCTCCGGCGACATCGTCGTGCGCATGGGCGGCGACGAATTTGCGGTCTTCGTACCGAACCCGCCAAACACCGAAGCGCTGGTCTCCGTCTCCGAGCGCCTGCTCTCGGCCTTCCGTAGCCCCTTCACCATTGAGGGCAACATCATCCGCGCCCGCCTGAGCATCGGTGCCGCGCTCGCCCCGCAAGGCGGCCGCCGCCGCCGCGAACTGCTGCGCAACGTCGATGGCGCCCTCTATAGCGCCAAGGCTGCGGGACGGGACTGCTATGTGGTTTTCAATCCGAACTGACGTTTGAAAAACAAACGGGAATAAAACGGACACCTTCCGTGTCTCATCTCCGGTAACGCAAGGTGCGTGCCTAACCCGAGGAGAGAGACCATGAAGTCCGTGAAATTCCTGTCCGTGCTGGCAGTCGTTGCTGCCACCGCCACTGCAGCCTTCGCCGCCCCCGCCGTCACCACCGTCGAGTCGACCAAGGGCAAGGTTCTTGCCGGCGAAAAGGGCATGACCCTCTACACCTTTAAGAAGGACGAAAAGGGCGTCTCGAGCTGCTACGACAAATGCGCCACCAACTGGCCGCCCTTCCTCGCTCCTAGCGGCGCCAAGGCCGAAGGTGCATACTCGCTCGTCGAACGCAAGGATGGAAAGAAGCAGTGGGCCAAGGACGGTATGCCGCTCTATTACTTTGTGAAGGACACCAAGTCCGGCGATATCACCGGCGATGGCGTCGGCGGTTCCTGGGATCTCGCCAAGCCTTGATGAGGCCAGCGTGAAGACGCCCCCACCCGATACGTTCGAGGGCCAGATCCTGGCCCTCCTTCCCTCGCTCCGCCGCTATTCCCGCAGCCTCACCCGCTCGGATGCCGAGGGCGAGGATCTGCTTCAGGATTGTGTGGAAAAGGTTCTGGCCCGGCGCGGCCAGTGGCGCGGCATAAACCTGCGCGGCTGGGTTCTGACGACGATGACCAACCTTTACCGCAACACCCGCCGCGCAAGCCCGCGCGACCGGCTAGTCGAGCTCGATGCCGCCGAAGAACTCGCCCTTCCGGAGGCGCAAGCCGATCCGCTGGAGCGCCTGCGGCTGGAGCAGGCCCTCGACAGCCTGTCGGAAGACTACCGCGCCGTCCTGATGCTCGTCGTCATCGAAGGCTACAGTTATCATGAAGTGGCAACCATGCTGGAGATCCCGATCGGCACCGTCATGTCGCGCCTGTCGCGCGCACGCCAGCGCATGAGCGAGCATATGAAAGCCGATAACGTGATTACGCTTCGGAGACCGAAATGAACGAGACCAACCCCACCGTTACCGAAGCGGACCTGCACGCCTTTGCCGACGGGCAATTGCCGGAGGCCGCCCGCACCCGCGTGGAAGCCTACCTCGCCGAGAACCCCGAAGAGGCCGCCATGGTCGCCGGCTGGCAGGCGCAGAATACCGGCATCAAGTCCCTGTTTTCAGGCTATGAGAAGAGCCGCGACACCGATCTCCGAATGGTGGCACCGGCTGACACTGCCTCCCCCTGGAAGACACGCTCTGCCCTTGCCGCTGCCGCCGTCATGCTCTTCGCGCTTGGCGCGGTCAGCGATCGTTTCATCCCGCCGTTCTTCGAACGCCCGCTGCTGCAGCTCGCCGAATCCGAAACCCTGCCGAAACAGGCCGAGACCGCCTTCCTCGTCTATGCGAGCGAAGTACGCCACCCGGTCGAAGTCTTTGCCAATGAGGAAGCGCATCTCGCAACCTGGCTCGGCAAGCGCCTGGCAATCCCCGATCTCAAGGTGCCGGATCTCAAATCCCTCGGCTTCCACCTCGTCGGCGGCCGCCTGCTGCCTGTCGATAACAGGCCGGGCGCCATGTTCATGTATGAGGATCAGCGTGGCGAACGGCTGACCGTCATCGTCGGCCGCAACAAGGAAAACAGGACGACCAGCTTCCGCTTCGCGTCCGCCAAGGATGTCGAGACCTTCTACTGGATCGACGGCGAACTCGGCTATGCGGTCACGGGCGAAATCTCCCGCGACATGCTGCGCAAGGTGGCAGAGGAATGTTATAGGCAGTTCCCGTCATAAAACGGGACCTGCAATCCAAAATCCGTCCCCTCAGGCCGACACGAGCTGGTAGCGGCCGCTCTCGTCCTGTTTCAGGGTAGAACTGCACTCGCCATCCTCGATGAGCTGCTTCTTCAGGGCCTGCGTGACCTTGTCGTTCTTGTCGGGATCGTCGGCGCTGTCGAGCAGGTCTTCCAGTGTGATGCCGAGCTTATCCAAGCCGAGATCGCGCTCGATCTTGGCAATGGCCTGCGCCCCGTCCGGCTTGCTCCTCAGATCCAAAAAAGCCTTTTTCGTCGCGGCGACGAATTCGTCCATCGATGTATAGTTGCTCTTTTTCACACCGAGTGCAGCGCCTGCGCGGTCGATCAGATCGAGCTTCATCTGGGTAACGCTTCGGTCGTTCACGCTGAACAGGGATTCCGAGATCTTGGACTGGGCCGCAGTCGGCTGCGGGCTCATGCCCGATGCCTGCTTGACCGGCTGGTCGTTGGCAATCACAACCAGATTGTCGCCATCCGTCTTCTTGGCGTCGGTGAATTGAATGGGGGAAACGCTCTGCTGCAGGATCAGCAAGGCGGCTTCATTGGTCGATGAGATCGAAGTCATGCATGGTCCTCGTGCGCATGTGCTCGACCATCATGGGCGCAATGTGCAGGTTTGACCGGGCGTCATGCCTGAGCGGGAATCAGCTGGGTTTGCGATGGCATGATCGCTGTGATTCCTTGCATAAATATAAAACTTGAGCGTGTACCTGTCGATAAATCCGATCGACAGCGTCAGGCCGTGATCTCAGCGCTGGGGATCGTTGGCAAGCTCGATCGGCTTGCCATGCGGTGTCGCTTCCGCCGCCCGCTGCCAACTCTTCTGCAGGTCGAGAATGGCGGAAGCATCCGCCATACCGCGGCTGACGAGCAGATCGGAAAGAGCCGCCACCCAGCAGTCGAAATAATCGCTGCCATCCTCAGCCCGACCCGGCCTATGCAACTCCTTCGACAGGGTTTCCGCCCATTCGCTCCAGGCAAACAGCCCCTTCTCATGCAGATGCACGGTCATGGCGAAGGCTTCCGCCGCCCAGGGCTCAGGAAAGACGGGATCACCCTCGGGTGACTTTGGCAGGCCGGGCGATTGCGCCAACTGCGAGGGTGTCTCACACACGCTCAAGATAGCTCTCCCATGCATCGATCGATACTGTCAGTGACGGATCGGCACCCTCGCCCCAGATCTCTGCCCCATCGAAAACGACGGTATAGATCCATTGCGGGTTCTCGCCCTTGCCATGCGCATTGTCGTCGGGAAAGACAAAGGAGCCCTGCACTGCCTCGACCACGCCCGTCTTGGCGCGCGCATACCGCGGCAGTCGCGTATGGGTGGCCGGGTTGAAATTCCTGGTCTTCACCGTCTCGCCGACGACAAAGAGCGGCGCCGTCTCGACCGGCCGGTCGCAAGGTGCGCCCTTGGCGAGCACGCCTGCCACCATATCCACCTTCAGCACTCGCTTCGGCACCGTGCCGTCCTGCAGCTTCTGGCCCGACAGCAGTTCCTCGCGGCTCGCAAAGCCGTGGCGCTCGAGCAACATGTCGATGCCGCGGATCCAGACTTCGTAGTAGCTCGCCGCAAGATAATCGGCCGGCGGAATGTTTTCCCGTGCATGCCGGCTTTCATCGATCGTCCAGGCGCCGAAGGCACCGCAGGAGAGCGTGATGCCGAGCGCCCGCTTCTCCCATTCGGCATGGAAATAGGGCTCATTCACTTCGGGCGCGACGGGCCCGAAGCCCATCTGCCCGCCGAGGTCGTGTGGGCCGTTCATGGGGTGACCTCCGGGTTGCCGGCACCCGAAATTTTCGGGCTGCCCGCAATTGCGGTGCCGATCATCGCATCGCGGCTGACAAGATCGGCAAGCGCCTCCTCGTCCATGCCTTCGGTTCCCTCAGGCCGTTCGGGGATGACGAGATAACGCAGCTCCGCCGTCGAATCCCAGACGCGGACCTTCTTGCTCTCGGGCAGCATCACCCCGAATTCTGCCAGCACGCCGCGCGGATCGATGACGGCGCGTGAGCGATAGGCGGGAGCCTTGTACCAGACCGGCGGGAGGCCGAGCACCGACCACGGATAGCAGGAGCAGAGCGTGCAGACGATGAGGTTATGCGTGTCTGATGTATTGAAGACAGCGCGCATATGCTCGCCCTGCCGGCCGGTGTAACCGAGGCTCGCAACCGCCGCCGTCGCATCCCGCTTCAGCCATTCGGCAAAGTCGGGATCGCTCCAGGCTTTCGCAACGACACGCGCACCATTGCGCGGCCCGACCTTTGTCTCATAGGTCTCGACAATCACATCAATCGCCGCCGGATCGATCAGCCCCTTCTCCGTCAGCAGCGTTTCCAGCGCTTTCACACGCGCCTGCATGTCCGAATAATGGTTGTCGTGGTGATGATCATGGTGATCGTGGTCATGATCTGCGTGGTCGTCTCTGTGCCGCATGGCGCTCTCCAGGGTAGAGCGCTCGATCTTATGCGCCGATCGGAGGACCGCCAAGCGTATTTCTCGCCAAGAAGTGCCCCAATGAATGCCATCGGCAAGGACAAAACGGAGGGCTAATTAAGCAACTCCTTATTTTTCGCCGTGATCCTAACCAAACGTTAACGGCTTCATCTCAACATCGCACACATGAAAGTTCCGACATTCGGCCGCAGCACCAGGCCACCCGCGCCCCCGTCCGCCCCTCCGCAAGAGGAGATGGAGAGCCTTGCCGACAGCTCGGCCTCTGCCGATCCGCGCCGGCGTGAGACCGAAGATACCGTGCAGAGCCCGGGGCTGGTTGCACGCGCCCTGCTCGACCACGTGATTCAGGAAATGGCGACGGACGGCCATGTTCAGTCGATCGATCTGTTTGGAGCCTTGGGATCGGTTGGCGGTTTTTCCTGCGTTCTCACCGCCTTTGATATTGCGTCCGCCGGGGAGCTTAGCGACGACGCTGATCTCATCGCCATGGAAGCCGAGGACGGCTCCCGCTATTATACCGGCAATCTGCCGAACGCCTTCCTTCTGGAAAGCCATGATTCCCTGCTCAACCTGACATACGGCGCGGCAAGAAGGTCCGGTGCTCTGATCTCGCAAGAGATGGCGATGGAAACGCTTCGTTACGTCGTCTCAACCATCGGACATCCGCAGTTCGGAATACCGCGATTGACGGATGAGAACCGTCCAGGCGAGACGCCCCTCGCCTACGTTCGCCGCCTGTGGCCGAAATTGGCCGATGCTCTCGATCGAAATCGCGTACCCCTCAGCAGGCGACCTTTCGCGATCGGCCTGGCGGTGGAACTTGCCTTCTTCCACGTCAGGCCGCCGCTCGACCCGTCCCTGGCGGCGCGGATCGTCACCGAATGCGCTATTCCCATGGCGAAACTCGATCCCCGCCTTATCGCTTGAGCTATCCGGCATGAAAGCGAGGCAGTTTCTTGCGAGCGATACGCGGGCTTTTACACGGCCGCCCACTGCTCGATATGCCGTTTTTCGGTAGTCTCTCATTATGAACATCCTGATTCTCGGTGCCACAGGCTTCATCGGCTCGGCGATCGCAGCACGCTTGCTTGCGGACGGCTACACAGTGACCGGGCTTGCCCGCAATCCCGACCGGGCATGGGTTCGCCAGCCCGCTATCCGCTGGATCAGGGCCGATCTGGAGAAGATGACCAATGTGGCCGACTGGGCCTCCGTGCTGGAAGGCCAGCACGTCGTCGTCAACAGTGCCGGCGCCCTCCAGGACGGTCTTTCAGACAATCTCGCAGCCACCCAGCAACGCGCAATGATCGCGCTCCAGCAAGCGGCGCGGTCGGCTGGCGTGACACTCATCGTCCAGATCTCCGCCCGAACGGACGGCGCCGGCAGCAGCCTGCCCTTCCTCGCCACCAAGCGCGCTGCCGATATCGCGCTTGCGGCATCCGGCCTGCCTTACGTGATCCTGCGCCCATCCCTCGTGCTCGGTCGCAACGCCCATGGCGGCACCGCGCTTCTGCGCGCGCTTGCATCCTTCCCGCTTGCCCTGCCGCTCATCCATGCCGACAGCCCGGTCGAGACCGTCGCCGCCGAAGATGTCGCCTCTGCCGTCTCGGCCGCGATCTCGGGCGCACTCCCCTCCGGCAGCGATATCGAACTCGCCGCTGAGGAACGGCACACGCTCGCAAGCCTCGTCAAACTGAATCGCGCCTGGCTCGGCCTGCCGGATGCGCCTGTCATCTCCATCCCGCCGGCAATCGCAAGGCCGGTCTCATGGCTTGCCGATATTACCGGCCATCTCGGCTGGCGCTCGCCGCTACGCTCTACCGCCATGACCGTCATGTCCGAAGGTGTGCGCATGGACCGCCCCACGCCCTCGGGTCTGCCGACACTCTCGGCTGCGGAGACGCTTACCGCCCATCCCTCCGGCGTTCAGGACCTATGGTTTGCCCGCCTCTATCTCCTGAAGGCGCCGGTCATTGCCGGCCTATCGCTCTTCTGGCTGCTGTCCGGCCTTATCCCGCTTTTGGCCCCCGCGCAGGCAAGCGCCCACTTTCTGCCCTTCCTGCCCGCAGGTGCTGCGGTCACGGTGACGGTCCTCACCTGCCTGATCGATATCGCGCTCGGCGCCGCAGTCCTCTTGCGTCCGTTCGCCCGCCGCGCCCTTCTCGGCATGATCGCCGTCTCGCTGGCTTATCTCGCAGGTGGCACCGTCCTGGAGCCGGCGCTCTGGCTCGATCCGCTTGGGCCGCTCGTCAAGGTGCTGCCGTTGCTGCTGCTGACGCTTGCAGCACTCGCCATCCTGGACGAACGCTGATGCTCGTACAGCTGCTGCTTCTCGCCCATGTTGTCGGCGCAACTGTGCTCTTCGGCACCGGGGCCGGCATCGCCTTCTTCATGGTGATGGCTCATCGCACCCGTAACCCGGTCCTGATCGCCCATGTCGCCGGCACCGTCGTGATCGCAGATACGGTCTTTACGGCCACGGCCGCCATCCTCCAGCCGGTGACAGGCTATCTTCTTGCCCGCATCATCGGCTGGGATCTGACGGAAAGCTGGATTGCGCTGTCGCTGGTGCTTTATGTCGTGACCGGCATCTTCTGGCTGCCGGTCGTCTGGATCCAGATCCGGCTGCGCAATCTGGCCAGAGCCGCAGCAAACGCGGGCACTGCCCTGCCGCCGGCCTATTTCAGCCTCTACCGTGTCTGGTTCGCCTTCGGCTTTCCGGCCTTCTTCGCGGTAACAGGCATTCTCTTGTTGATGCTATCAAAGCCGACACTATTTTAGCATCGGCCAGAGGCTGAGCACGAGCAGCACCGCCATGGTGATGTTGAACCATTTCAGCCGCACCGGATCGGAAAGCCACTCCCGAAGCGCCGAGCCGAAGCCCGCCCAGGTGGAAACGGAGGGCACATTGACTGCCGCAAACGCAAGGCCGACAAGCAGCACGCTGATCAGATAAAGCTCCGGATTCGTATAGGTCGCCATCGCCGTGACCGCCATCACCCAGGCCTTCGGATTGACCCACTGAAAGGCCGCAGCGCCGAGAAAAGACATCGGCTTCACGGCACTCTTGCCTTCGCTCAGCGACCGCGATGTCGCTATCTTCCAGGCGATCCAGACGAGATAGGCCCCGCCCGCAAACTTCAGCGCGATATAGACCGCCGGCACCGTGTGCAGCAACGCCCCGAGCCCCAGGCCAACGCCAAGCAGCAGCGACAGGAAACCCGCCCCGATGCCGAACATATGCGGGATGGTGCGACGGAAGCCGAAATTCACGCCCGAGGCAAACAGCATCATATTGTTCGGCCCAGGCGTGATCGAGGTCGTGAAGGCAAAAAGCAGCAGGGCCAAAAACGTATCCAGCGGCATGAAACCCTCCCCGGGCCGCACGTGTCGATGATGTGGCGGCGTATTGGAATTAGGTCAGCATAACTGCCCTAAACCTCTGTCACCATAACATGATTGTCATGGTGACAGGATTACCTGATAGTCTGCCAATCTCTAAAAGGACGAGAACTGTCATGGACGATCCGATCCCCACCATCACCTTCCCCAATGGCACCGAAGTGCCGGCGCTCGGCCAGGGCACCTGGGGCATGGGCGAGGATGCCGGCCATGCGAAGGAAGAGATCGCAAGCCTCAAGGCCGGCCTCGATCTCGGCATGACGATGATCGATACCGCCGAAATGTATGGCGACGGCGGCGCCGAAGAAATCGTTGGACAGGCGATCAAGGGCCGCCGCGACGAGACCTTCATCGTCAGCAAGGTCTATCCCTGGAATGCCAGCCGCACCGGCACGATCACCGCCTGCGAAGGCAGCCTCGAACGCCTCGGCACCGACCGCATCGACCTCTATCTCCTGCACTGGCGCGGCAATTATCCGCTCGCTGAAACCGTCGAAGCCTTCGAGACGCTGAAAGCATCAGGCAAGATCCGCGCCTGGGGCGTCTCCAACTTCGATACCGACGACATGCAGGAGCTGCTTTCCGTTCCCGATGGTCGGAACGTCGCCGCCAATCAGGTGCTCTACAATCTCGCCCGCCGCGGCATCGAGTATGATCTCCTGCCCTGGTGCCAGAGCCGCAACATTCCGATCATGGCCTATTCGCCGATCGAACAGGGCCGCATCCTGCACCATCCCGATCTCATCCATATCGCCAAGGCCTATCAGGCGACACCGGCGCAGCTGGCGCTCGCCTTTCTGCTCGAACGCGACGGCGTCTTCGTCATCCCGAAGACTTCGAATATCGAGCGCGCCCGCGAAAACCGCGACTGCGTCTCCCTCGACATCACCGACGAGGACTGGGAAGCCCTCGACGCCGCCTTCCCGCCGCCGGCAAAGAAAACGCCGCTGGAGATGCTCTAATCCCCCGCAGCGCAGGGGATTTGGCTCGCCATGCCGGGGAAAGCCTGATAATTTTGGGCAACACCAAGCGAGGCAATCCCATGCCAGGTGGTTCAACGCAAAGTGATTTAGCGGCTATGCAAGGGGGCGGTTTCTACAACCGCCATTCCGCAATGCAGGCCACCGGTATCGCAGCTCTGCTTTCCCTATGGGAAGCTGCATGCCGGACAGTGGACATTCGCGAAAGTCCTGTGACCATCGTCGACTATGGCTGTTCCCAGGGCCGAAATTCGATGATCCCCATGCGAAAGGCGATTGAGCTTTTGCGTTTGAATGCGGGGGCGCCCCTTCCCATCGAAGTCATCCACACCGACCTTCCGTCCAACGATTTCTCGTCTCTGTTCGAAGCCCTGATTGCAGAGCCCGACAGCTACATGACGGGAACCGCCGATGTTTTCCCTCTGGCGATCGGCAAATCATATTTCGCGTCGTTGCTTCCACCTGGCCGAGTGCATCTTGGCTGGTCGACCTGGGCGTTGCAGTGGATGAGCACCAACGAAATCGATGCACCGGATCATATTCTCGCGGGAATGAGCAGATTACCGGCTGTCGCCGCTGCAGTCGCAGCGCAACAAGCGCGCGATTGGGAATGCTTTCTGACGCAACGGTCACGAGAGATGCGACCAGGCGCGAAACTCGTGGCCGGGTTCACGGCGCGCGCCGAAGCCGACACTGGCTGGGAATGGCTGCTCGGCGAACTATGGTCGGCAATCGGAGACATGAGAAAAGACGGCCTGCTGTCGCAACGAGAGCAGGAGCAAATTACGATACCAATCGGCCTTCGATCCCTGGAGGATATTCAGGCTCCTTTCAGGCAATCCGGATATTTCGCTGAATTGGTGCTGGAACACCTCGACCTCGTGAAAGTCAGTGATCCGTTCTGGCCGGAATTCGATAGCAGCGGCGACAGAGTGGCGTTCGCCAAACATCATGCGAACATGACGCGGGCATGGAGTGGCCCGACGATCGCCAGCGTCACGCCACGCGCCCTCGAACCGACCACGTTTGTCGATGAGCTGTTTGCTCGATTTGAGCAGCGCTTGAAGGAAGATCCGAGACCTCACGAACCTTACATGGCGGCGGTGGTATTATCGAAGAAAGATCGGTGAATCCATTGTCGCGTCGATGAACGTGCCCGAGCAGTGTATCACCTGCCCGGGCTGTAATTTTTACATGCCCGGGCTGTAATCTTACATGCCCTGCGCGCCACGGTTCATCGCGGCAATGCCGGTACGGCAGACTTCGATGAGGCCGAGCGGTTTCATGATCGCGATGAACTGGTCGATCTTGGAGGACTTACCGGTGATCTCCAGGATGAAGTGATCGATCGTCGCATCCACCACCTTGGCGTGGAAAGCATCGGCAAGGCGCAGCGTTTCGGCGCGGGTCTCGCCATTGCCAATCACCTTCAGCAGCGCCACTTCCCGCTCGATCGGCCGGTCCTGGCCGAGTTCGCGGGCGCGCACCGTCAGGTCCACCACGCGATGGACAGGCACGATGCGTTCGAGCTGCGCCTTGATCTGCTCCAGCACGTGCGGCGTGCCGCGGGTGACGATGGTGATACGCGACAGATGCGCCGCATGCTCCGTTTCCGAAACCGTCAGGCTTTCGATGTTGTAACCACGGCCGGAAAACAGGCCGATGACGCGGGCGAGAACGCCCGGTTCGTTATCGACCAGCACGGAGAGCGTATGGCTCTCGACGGCTGCCGTTTCCGGAGAGATGAAGTAGGCAGAGCCGGTGGGTTGAAGGTGTGCGTTCATGATCCTGGGTTTCCTACTTTATCGTTATACTAGCTGACGGCCCTTGGCGTCGATCGCGTTGGCGACCGCTTCGTCCGTGGCTTCGTCAGGCAGCAGCATTTCATTATGTGCCTTGCCCGAGGGGATCATCGGGAAGCAATTGGCGAGATTGGCAACGCGGCAATCGAAGATGACCGGCTTCTTGACGTCGATCATCTCCTGGATGGTCGCATCGAGATCATCAGGCTTCTCGCAACGCAGGCCAACGGCGCCATAGGCTTCTGCGAGCTTCACGAAGTCAGGCATAGCTTCCGTATAGGAGTTGGACAGGCGGTTGCCGTGCAGCAACTGTTGCCACTGGCGCACCATGCCCATGTACTGGTTGTTCATGATGAAGATCTTGATCGGCGCATTGTGCTGGATCGCCGCCGACATTTCCTGGATGCACATCTGGATCGAGGCATCGCCGGCAATGTCGATGACGAGGCTTTCCGGATGGGCGATCTGCACGCCGAGTGCCGCCGGCAGGCCGTAACCCATCGTGCCGAGACCACCCGAAGTCATCCAGCGGTTCGGCTGCTCGAAGCCGAAGAACTGGGCTGCCCACATCTGGTGCTGGCCGACTTCCGTCGTGATATAGGTGTCACGATCCTTGGTCAGGGCAAAGAGACGTTCCAGCGCATATTGCGGCATGATCACGTCCTTGCTCATCGTATAGGCGAAGGAGTTGCGGGCGCGCCAGCGGGCAATATCGCCCCACCAGGCATCGAGACGGTTCTTTTCCGGCTTCTTCGGCAGTGCCCGCCACAGGCGGATCATGTCTTCCAGAATATTGCCGACATCGCCACGGATGCCGACATCGACACGTACGTTCTTGTTGATCGAAGACGGATCGATATCGATATGGATCTTCTTGGAATTCGGCGAGAAGGCGTTCAGACGACCGGTAATACGGTCGTCGAAGCGGGCACCGATGCAGACCATGACATCGCAATCATGCATCGCCATGTTGGCCTCATAGGAGCCGTGCATGCCGAGCATCTTCAGCCAGTTCTTGCCGGAAGCCGGATAGGCGCCGAGGCCCATCAGCGTCGAGGTGATCGGGAAATCTGTCAATTCGACCAGCTCGCGCAGTATGCGGGAGGCTTCCGGGCCGGAATTGATGACACCGCCGCCCGTATAGAAGACCGGCTTGCGGGCGTTGGCCATCAGCTCGATCGCCGCCTGGATCTGGTTCAGGTCACCCTGGATCTTCGGCTGGTAGCTCTTCTGGATGGCATGATCGGCCGGCGGCGTGTAGGTGCCGGTGGCAAACTGCACGTCCTTCGGGATGTCGACGACAACGGGACCCGGACGGCCCGACTGGGCAATACGGAAGGCCTCATGGATGACGGCGGCGAGCTCGTTGACATCCTTGACCAGCCAGTTGTGCTTGGTGCAGGGGCGCGTGATGCCAACCGTATCGCATTCCTGGAAGGCGTCCGAACCGATCAGCGGCGTCGGAACCTGGCCGGAGAGGCAGACGAGCGGAATGGAATCCATCAGCGCATCCTGCAGCGGCGTGACGGCATTGGTGGCACCGGGGCCTGACGTGACCAGCATGACGCCGACCTTGCCGGTGGAGCGGGCGTAACCTTCGGCCGCATGGCCGGCGCCCTGCTCGTGGCGCACGAGGATGTGCTTGATATCCTCCTGCTGGAAGATCTCGTCATAGATCGGCAGAACGGCACCGCCGGGATAGCCGAAAATGTGCTCGACACCATTGTCCTTCAGCGCGCGGAGAACGATTTCCGCTCCCGTCATCCTGTTGTCTGCCGCTTGATTGTCCGTGCTCGCCATGTGTCTGTTCCGTTTGATGCTGGAGATCTGAGGTTTGTGGCCGGAAGCCCTGATTTCGGGCATAAAAAAAGGCCCCTGAGGAGCCTTCGTCTTGCGCATGGGTGGCTATCGCCGGATGGTTACACCATCCTGCCCATGCGCTTTCCCACCACGATAAGAACGTTCGAAATTGTCATGGGCGGAAGTGATAGACAGAAAATTTCGCAGCGTCAACGCATTCCGCAATAAAAAGTCCGCAGCCGGTCGACTGCGCAAACCGTCAATGGGCCGTCCAATTCTGGGGCTGAAGGATTTATTAAAGGATCGATTCTATCCTGCCCTTTAATGCAGGGAGTAACCCTTTGCTCAACAACGACATGATGACGACAGGCAAAGCAGGCGAACAGGAGCGCCGCGACAGCCTTGCGCCAGGGAATCGATTTCTCGGGCGTGTCGTTGCATGCAGCGGATCGCGCGCTACCATCGCCGCCGTGGCGGAAGCCGGCGGCACCGATCTCACCGAATTGTGGTCTGTCGGCCGGCTGATTTCGATCAGCGTCGGGCGCAATCGCGTCGTCGCCCTCGTCTTTTCCATGAATACCGGCAGCCAGGGCTGGGGCGAAGGTCAGGACAATATCTTCCGGATCGAGACGGAACTGCTCGGCGAAGTCCGCGTCGATGAAGACGGCCGCGAGGAATTTTCGACCGGCATTTCCCAATATCCCTATCTCGGTGCCATCGCCCACCGCATCCGCGCCGCAGACCTGATGCGCATCTATGATGCCGGCAAGGGCGCCACCGCCGTCATCGGAAACCTGACACAGGATGAAAGCATCGACGCGGCGATCCATGTCCCCTCGATGCTGTCGAAGCACTTCGCCGTGGTCGGCTCGACCGGTGTCGGCAAATCGACCGCCGTCTCGCTGCTTCTGCATAAGGCGATCGAGGCCGATCCGAAGCTGCGAGTGCTGATCCTCGATCCGCACAACGAATTTGCCGCCGCCTTCCCGAAACACGCCGTCACCATCGATACCGATACGCTCGACCTGCCCTTCTGGCTGATGCGGCTCGAGGAATTCGCCGAAGTTGTCTTCCGCGGCCGTCCGCCGGTACCCGAAGAGCTCGACATGCTGCGCGACATCCTGCCGGAGGCCAAACGCGCCTTTCGCGGCAGCGACAGTTCGCTGGTGCGCCGCCAGACGGAAAAGAGCTCGATCACCGCCGACACACCGGTGCCCTACCGTATCGCCGACCTCTTGGCCCTCATCGACGAGCGCATCGGCAGGCTGGAAGGCCGCGCCGAAAAGCCCTTCCTGCGCTCCTTGAAGATGCGCATCATCGCTGCGATCAACGATCCGCGCTATCACTTCATGTTCTCCAGCAACACGATCAGCGACACGATCACCGAGACTATCGCGCAGATCTTCCGCATCCCCGGCGACAACAGGCCGATCTGCACGTTCCAGCTTGCCGGCATCCCCTCCGAGGTCGTTAACTCCGTAGCCTCGGTACTCTGCCGCATGGCCTTCGAAATCGCGCTCTGGAGCGAAGGCGCCATTCACATGCTGGTCGTCTGCGAAGAGGCGCACCGCTATATACCCTCAGACCCGAACCTCGGCTTTGTCCCGACGCGCCAGGCCATCGCCCGCATCGCCAAGGAAGGCCGCAAATACGGCGTCTCTCTCGGCATCATCACCCAACGCCCCGGCGAACTCGACCAGACGATCCTGTCGCAGTGCTCGACGCTCTTTGCCATGCGCCTTGCCAACGACCGCGACCAGGAAATCATCCGCTCGGCAATCCCCAACTCCTCGATCTCGACGACGAGCTTCATCTCCTCGATCGGCAATGGCGAAGCGATCGCCTTCGGTGAGGCGATCCGCGTGCCGATGCGCATGCGCTTCTTGCGCGTCGACGAAACCCTGCTGCCGAAGGCCCATAGCGCCACCAGCAAACATGCCGAGGAAGATCCTGACACCGTCGACCTGCGCCGCATCGTCACCCGCATGCGGGCAATCACATCAGGCCCCGATATCTCCACCTTCCAGCAGAGCTACAGTGCAGCGATAGCGGATTACGAGCCGGAAGAGGATTTCGAAGACGAAGCCGCCGACCAGTCCTATGCTGCTCCATCAGCAGCACAGGCGCCGCTCGAACCCTATCGCCCCGGACTGCTGCCACAAAGCCGCGCGCCGCATCCTGAGCCCCCGCAGCTCTCGCCGCAGACCTCCATCGACGCACGCCTGGAAGCGCTGCGGCGCGAAATGCGCCGCGACGAGCAGCCGAGGCCGGCCTTCGGCGAACAGACGTCACCGCCGCGCCGCGAGGGCGGAATGTCGCTGCGCGAAAGCATCCTGAAGAAGCCGCTGAGCAGCCTTTACGACAAGGACTGAGCGCTGCTCACGAACGCGGCTGGCGCGTTGCCGCTGCGATTTCGGAGAGATGCCGCTCGATCAGTGCCAGGAAGGCGATGGTGCCGCAGATCAGCGCCGCAACCACGATGCCGCCGATGGCGCCCAAAATTGCTCCGACGATGAACATGCCCGATCCGCCCTGCGCCGCAGCAGCCGTCGCACCCGAAAGCGTGGAAAAGGCAAGGATGACGATAGCGATCAAGGCGTTGATCGAAGAAAGCGTCTTGGCGAGAAAATTGTTCATGCCGGCCCCCATAGCTCCATTGGTCATGATTCGAAGATCATTCTAGCCGTTTGCGGGCGTGAAGCATGTGTCGCTTTGGCGCTAAGGCGAAAGCCGCTCCCAGCTTTCATCCATCTGGTTACGAAACCAGGTCATCTGCCGCTTGGCATATTGCCGCGTCGCGGCCGCCCCGCGCTCGATCACCTCGGCACGGCTCATCTCGCCACGCAGCATCGCGGCGATCTGCGATACGCCAATCGCCTTCATGACAGGCATTTCAGGGGGAAGATCAAGCGCGAGTAGCGCCCTCACCTCATCTTCCGCTCCCTGCTCCAGCATTTTCTCGAAACGTCCGTTGATACGCTGGTGCAGCACGGCGCGATCCGGCAGCACGACGATCTTGCGCGCCGTGTCGGGATCGACGACGACAGGCCCCGCCTGCCCCTGAAATTCTGCGATCGACTGGCCCGTCGCCTCGATAACCTCAAGCGCCCGCACGATCCTCTGCCCGTCTTGTATGTTCAGGCTTTCGGCCATGGCGGGATCAACCTTCGCAAGCTCTGCATACAGGCCCTCCGGACCCTCCTCCAGAAGCCGTGCGCGCAGCCGCTGCCTTATCTCCTCGGGAGTGACGGGCATTTCCGACAACCCGCCCGTCAACGCCTTGAAATAAAGCCCCGTGCCGCCGACGAAGACCGGCAGTTTTCCTTCGGCGTGCATGCGCGGCAGAAGCGCCGTCACGTCCCGCAGCCAGGAACCGGTCGAATAGGCCTGCGCGGCCGGCACATGGCCGTAGAGATGATGCGGCACACCATCCATATCCTCTTCGGAGGGTCGTGCCGTCAGCACCCGCAGCGTGTCATAGACCTGCATGCTGTCGGCATTGATCACCACGCCGCCATGCTCTTTGGCCAATTCCACTGCGAGCGCGGACTTGCCGCTTGCAGTCGGCCCGGTTATCAGGATCGCATTCACAGCGCTCAGAAGGTTTTCCATCATGGCCCTCGTTGCCACGCTTGTTGCCAATCCGTCAAACCCCGTTCTTTCGCCTGCGATCGCCGAGCGCGCCGCCGACGCCATCAAGGCGTCCGGGCTCTACTGGCTGGCGGATGGTATTGCCTGCGATATCGTGCTCGCAGACGGCTCTGACGGCCAAGCCGCCGAGGCCAATCTGCTCGCCGTCATCGCCAGCAGCCCGATCGATCTCGTCATCCAGGAACAGGAAACCCGCCGCAAGAGACTGCTGATCGCCGATATGGATTCGACCATGATCGGCCAGGAATGTATCGACGAACTCGCCGCCGAAGTCGGCCTGAAGGAAAAGGTCGCCGCCATCACCGCCCGCGCCATGAACGGCGAGATCGCCTTCGAGCCGGCATTGCGCGAACGCGTCGCGCTCCTGAAGGGCCTGCCGATATCGGTCGTCGACGAAGTGATCGCCAAGCGCATCACGCTGACCCCGGGCGGCCCTGAACTGATCGCTACCATGAAGTCGAAAGGCTATTACACCGCCCTCGTCTCCGGCGGTTTCACGGTCTTCACCAGCCGCATCGCCGCCGCCCTCGGCTTCGACGAAAACCGGGCCAATCTCCTGCTTGAGGAAGGCGGCCTCCTCTCCGGCCACGTCGCAGAACCCATTCTCGGCAAGCAGGCCAAGGTCGATGCCCTCAACGACATCGCCACCCGCCTTGGCATTTCCCCCGAAGAAGCCATTGCCGTCGGCGACGGCGCCAACGATCTCGGCATGCTGCATCTGGCCGGCTCCGGCGTCGCCCTCCACGCCAAACCGGCTGTCGCTGCCGAAGCCGACATGCAGATCAACCATGGCGACCTGACGGCGCTGCTCTATATCCAGGGCTACCGGAAGACGGATTTTGTGACTGCATGAACCGCACGAGGCGTGGCTGAAAACTGAAAAAGGAGCGTCATAACCGCTCCTTTCGCGTCTTGGGGCGGCAAGCGCCCCTCCCCACCCTCATTCCTGTGCTCGTCACAGGAATCCAGCCACCGAGCGTCCGCGCGGTGAATGACTCGTATTCTCCGCAAATGGAGAAAGTCTTTCCTGCCCAAGGACTTGGGCAGGCTGGATCCCTGTGACATCCCTTGTGCTTGCACGAGGGCACAGGGATGAGGAAGAACTGGGCGGCCGCCGCGACTAATCAACTACCCTAGTCACGGCATCCTCCGCCAACCGACAGCCCTCACTCCATCGGCACTGCAACAAACCGCAGGTCGCCATTCGCTGCAGCGACCATCATCTGCGCGTTGCGCCGGCCTTCCTGCTTCAGCGTCTGCACCTTGGTGGCAACCGCATCCGGCGACTTCATGAATTCCTGCGCCACTTCGACGATCACGTCGCCGGGCTTTAGCCCCTTTTCGGCAGCGGCCGAACCCGGCGCAACCTCGGTCACGACGACACCATCGACGCTTTCGGCAATGCCAAAGGCCTTGCGGGCCTCGGGGCTGAGCAGCGAGAGCGAAAGACCGAGCACGTGCTTCGGAGCAGCCTGACCGGGCGTTGCCTGATCCTGGCCCTGGCTCTGGCTTTGTCCTTGTCCTTGGCCTTGTTGCTGCGGATCCTGGCCGTCAGGTGCGGCTTGCCCCTGATCGCCGCCTTGATCCGGTTCGTCCATATCGTTGTTTTCGCCGGGATCGGGATTGATGACACCGTCATCCGTCGAATTGTCGTTGGCGGCGGCCTGGTCGCTATCCTCGAGACGACCGAGCGTTACCTTGACGGTCTGCTCCTTGCCGTCACGCAACACCACCACGTCGACCTCTTTGCCGACAGGGCTTTCGGCCACCACGCGCGGCAGGTCGCGCATCTCGCTGACGACCTTGCCGTCGAATTTCAGGATGACGTCGCCGGCCTTGATCGAGCCGTCATCGACCGGCCCGCCCTTGATGACGCCAGCGACCAGCGCACCCTTGGCGGTATCGAGGCCTAGGCTGTCGGCCACTTCGTCGGTGACGGGCTGGATGCGCACACCGAGCCAGCCACGGCGCGTCTCGCCATATTCGCGAAGCTGGTCGACAACGCCGGAGGCAAGCTCCGACGGCACTGAGAAACCGATGCCGATCGAGCCGCCCGACGGAGAGATAATCGCCGTATTGATGCCGATCACTTCGCCCTTCATGTTGAAGAGCGGACCGCCCGAATTGCCCTTGTTGATTGCCGCATCCGTCTGGATGAAATTGTCATAGGGGCCGGCATTGATGTTGCGGCCGCGGCCCGAAATGATGCCGACCGTCACCGATCCGCCGAAGCCGAACGGGTTGCCGATTGCCATCACCCAGTCGCCGATGCGCATGACGCTGGAATCGCCGAACTTGACGGATTTCAGCGGCTGTTTCGGCTCGACCTTCAACACCGAAAGATCGGTCTTGGTGTCCGTACCAATCAGCTTGGCCTTCAGCTTGGAGCCATTGGCGAAATTGATCTCGATGTCGTCGGCGCCCTCGATCACGTGGTTGTTGGTGACGATATAGCCCGAGGGATCGATAACGAAGCCGGAGCCAAGCGAGCTGACATTGTGATTGGGGCCGCGATTGCCCTGCTGCTTGTTGAAGAAATCGTTGAAGAATTCCTGGAAGGGCGAGCCGTCGGGCGCGCGCGGCGCCGGGCCTGCGCCCTCGTCATCCTTCACATTCTGCGAGGTCGAAATATTGACCACGGCATCGAGCAGTCCCTCGGCGAGATCGGCGACCGAAGCCGGTCCATTGCCCGGAGCCGTCATCTGCACCGGCGGAGCGGCGGGCGCCACTGCAGCCGGAGAAACCGGCGCCGGTTGAGAGGCCGCGGGGGCCGGTGCTGCCTGTTCAGGTGTCGCTGGTGCGGGAGCGGTTTGCGCATGCGCAACACCGCTTGCGCCGACATTTGCCAGAAGGGCGGTGCCGGCCAGCAGCGCGAGCGTTCGTCTGAAGGGCGAGCGAGTCGTGGGGGCCATCAAGCTTCCTCGTCTGGGGTAAAGGCGCACATACAGCACCAGCATAAGGCGGAATGATGGAGGGCGAAATCACCTTTTCGCGAAATCCCCGTGCGAATGTGATCTAACCTCGCAAAAGCCAGACACAGCCGACGCCGAGGGCTATCGCGGCAAGCCCGAAGACTCTGAGTTGCCGCTCCGGAACGGTGGGAAGCAGCTTTGCCATCTCGATAAGAAAACGAGGGGCCAGTGCGTAGACCAGCCCCTCGATGATAAGGAAGAATGCAAGTCCGATGAGGAAGTCCTGCATTCAGTCTGTCGTCAGTTCACCGGCTGTGCCGGAGCGGCCGGCTGGACAGTCGCAGGTGGCACGAGGCCACCGGTCTGGCCCGGTGCAGCAGGCGGGTTGCCGTTCGCATTCTCGAAGTAGCGGAAGAACTGCGAGGTCGGCGAAAGCACCAGCGTCGTATCCTGCGAGGAAAGTGCAGCGGAATAGGCGGCCATCGAGCGGTAGAACTCGAAGAAGGCCGGATCCTTGCCGAAGGAGTCGGCAAAGATACGGTTGCGCTCCGCATCACCCTGACCACGCAGGATTTCCGAATCGCGCTGCGCATCGGCAGTGATCTCGACGACCTGACGGTCGGCGACCGCCCGGCGGCGCTGGCCCTCTTCATTACCCTCGGCGCGGATGCGCTCGGCTTCGGCCAGACGCTCGGAGCGCATGGCGTTGTAGGTATTCGGAGCCACTTCCGGCGAAAGGTCCGTCCGGCGGATGCGGACGTCATCGATATGCAGGCCGAGATTTTCGGCATCGGTACGCAGATCGTCGCGGATTTCGAGCATCATTGCCACGCGCTCTTCCGAAAGCGCCGCATTGTAGTCACGCAGACCGTAGACGCGGCGAAGCGAGGAATCGAGCTGCGCACGCAGCCGTGCTTCCGCAGCGTCGCGGTCGCCCGAGACCGTTTCGCGGAAACGGCGCACATCCGAGATGTTGTAGATCACGAAGGCGTCGACATCGAAGGTCTGGCCGTCCTGAACCTGAACGCGGATATTGTCGAGGTCGAGCCTGAGCGCACGCTTTTCCACGAACTGCACGCGGTCGGCATCCATGAAGCCGAACGGCAGCTTGAAGTAGAGGCCGGGCTCGCTCTTCACCGACTGGATCTGACCGAAGCGCACGACGATAGCCTGCTCACGCGCATTCACGACGAAGATCGAGGAATAAAGAATGGCGAGAAGGATCGCGAGCGCGATGAGGATTACGGGAAGTCTGTTCGATACCATGGTTCAACCTCCCTGCCGTGCTGGTGCTGCTGCCGCCGGTCTGTTGATCTCGTTGAGCGGCAGGTAGGGTACGACGCCCTGCTTCTCGTCGATCACGACCTTCTTGGAGTTCTTCAGGACCTGCTCCATCGTTTCCAGGAACAGGCGCTTGCGGGTCACATCGGGAGCCTTCGAATATTCGTCGTTGATGGCCGTAAAGCGCTGGGCTTCGCCTTCCGCTTCCTTGACGACGCGATCCTTGTAGGCGGCTGCGTCTTCACGGATGCGGGCTGCATCGCCTCGTGCCTGACCGAGCTTCTGGTTCGTATAGCGGTTGGCGTCCTCGATCGTGCTGTCGCGGTCGCGGCCGGCACGCTGCACTTCTTCGAAGGAGTCCGCGACTTCGCGCGGCGGCGCCACGTTCTGGATCGTCACGCCGGTCACGGTAATGCCCGCGCCGTAGCGGTTCATCGTATCCTGAACGATGTTGAGGACCTGCGTCTCGATCGGCTGGCGGTTGCTGCGGAAAGCATCCAGTGCCGGACGCCGGCCGACGACTTCGCGCATGGCGCTGTCTGAAACCTGCTGCAGCGTTTCAGCCGGATTTTCGACACCGAAAAGATAGGCCTTCGGATCGCTGATCGTATAGAAGACGGCAAACTGCACGTTGATGACGCTCTTGTCGCTCGACAGCATCAGCCCGCTCGAAGAGCCAGCCGTGGTCGCGCCGATGTTCAGCTGCTGCACCGTCACCTTGACCGTCTCGACGGTTTCAACCGGCCAGAAATGGAAATGCAGGCCCGGCATGGAAATCTCCTGCTTGGGCTCGCCGAAGCGCAGCTCGACGCCGCGCTCGTCCGGCTGGACGACGTAAATGCATTGGAAAAGCCAGAAGATCGCAATGATTGCCACGATGATCGCAACGACACCGCCGTTGAAACCGCCCGGAATGAAGCCGCGCAGCTGATCCTGCCCGCGCCGGATAATGTCTTCCAGATCGGGCGGACCGCCCTTGCCGCCGCCACCGCCGCGTGGACGGTTCGGCCCCTGCCCCCATGGTCCCTGATTGTTATTTCCGCCGCCGCCGCCCCAAGGGCCGCCGCCGCCATTCTGATTGCTCCAGGGCATCAAAACCTCGTTGTTCGTTACGTCATACACATCCGACCGCCGTGGGGGCTGCCGGCGGATGCGATCCGACCGTTATAAGTATCGCAGCACCGGCTTTCAACGCGGCGTCAGAAACTTGGTCAATATAATTGGAAAATAGTTCCTTTTCAGGCATCTCGCCGTTCATAAACGACAAAACGCGTGGGGTAGGTGTCCCTTTCCCCCGAGGGAACATCGAGGCTCTCGGTCGCCGCCCATATAGCGGGATCGATCTCGGGAAAGGACGTGTCGCCATCCACGTCGGCTTCCACATGCGTCACGCACATGCGATCGACGAAGGCCATCGCCTGCGCGTAGATCTGCCCGCCGCCGAGGATGGAGATCTCGTTTTCGCCCTGCTTGCGGGCAAGCTCCTCGGCCATCTCTATCGCCTCGTCGAGCGAGCGGGCCATATGCACGTCCGGAAGATCGATAGCGGCACCGCGCGAGATCACCACGTGCTGGCGTCCCGGCAGCGGCCTGCCGCCGAAACTCTCGAATGTCTTGCGGCCGACGACGACAGGCTTGCCTGTTGTCATCGCCTTGAAGCGCTTGAGGTCGGTCGAAAGCCGCCAGGGCATATCGCCGTCGCGGCCGATGATGCCGTTGCGCGCAACGGCAACGAAGATGGTCTTGCGGATATCGGACATCGACCTTCCCGGCTTAGGCATGTCGCGCAAAAATGTGCAGCGGTTTTGTTATAACGACATGCGAAACAAAAACCTAAAGCATGGCAAGCGATCTAAAAGATCGCGACACGCTTCAGACGGCGATCGGCGCCTTGATATTGGCATCGGCATCGTAGCCGACGAGTTCGAAATCCTCGTAGACGAAGCCGAAGATATCCTTCACATCGCGCTTGATCAGCATGCGCGGCAGCGGCTTCGGCTGGGG
>NZ_AJWE01000053.1:0-22815 GCF_000281145.1 Rhizobium sp. CF142
CAGCAGCCGCTCGCCGATATCCTCGGGCGCGCCAAGCCGCACCACGCCACTGAGCTCGGGCATGATGAAACGCGAGACCGCCTCGTTGGAAAGCGCCAGGATGTTGCGCGCATAAGACAGCAGCATTTCACCATGCTGCGTCAGCGTCACCGAGCGCGCATCGCGGCGAAACAGCGTCACGCCAAGCTGCTCTTCGAGCTTCTTGATCTGCATGGAAACGGCCGACGGCGTGCGGAACACGGTCTCGGCCGCAGTCGAAAAATTACCGGTCTCTGCAATGGCCACGAAGGTGCGCAGCACGTCATTGTCGAGCAGAGGAATGGGACGGCGAAACGGGATTGTCATCGTCACATCTTTCAATTTTTCTGAATGACCGAGGATTATCATTCCATTTGATTGAAAGTCAATCTGCCCCCTATTTTTGTAGGGCGACCACCATCGAGCCTATTTGAGTTCAGCCCTCGGTGCCGAAACGGCTGGTCTTGAAGCTGGTTCCAGCCGCACCTGAAGCAACCGCCCTGCCTTTGCCAGCACCCTTCGGATAGGTATTGCCGATCATCGCAGGCGCCGTGAATTCAACTGACGTTTCCGGCGACCGCACTGCCCAGGCAATCAGCGCTCGTGCGGACATCTCGCCGACGCCACCCGAGACATGTTCCGACGCGGAGACCGGCAACACCGCGATCTGCTCGGCCGTCGGTGCGGGATGGGTCAGCCGGTCGGCAATATCTGTGGTATTGGTGGGCTTGCGACCAACGACGAAGCGCGTGAAATCCGCCGGGGCCGGCTGGACGGATGCCAGCACCGGCGCAACCGCGGGCACAGATGCGGGCGTCTCGCTTTCCACGGCCTCGATTTCAACAGGCCGCAGCACCGGCAGCGGAACGGTCAATGAGGCAAGATCGGCAAAGGCCCGGTCGGCAACCGCCTTGTCCTCGGGCTTGGCAAGCTGCGGCGCCAGTCCGATCTCGGCCCGCTTCTGCGGTGTCGGCAGCATGGCGGTGACAAGGCTTCCGGTCACGACGGGATCAGGTGCCTTCACAGGTGCGGCTGCGCGTGCCGTCAGCAGGATCGGTGCCGCTGCCTTTGGCGTTACGGGGGCATCGTCATCCTCATCCTCGCTTGCGGCAATCTCGATCGGTGCAGAGCGGATACCCTTCTTGCGCTCGGCAAGCGCCACCTGATAGCCCGGAAGCGGCCGACCATCCGCCGGCAGGTGGATCGTGCGACCGTCAGGGAACAGCCGTGCCAGCTCCTGGCGCGACATGCGCGGCCAGGCGCGCACATTGCCGACATCGAGATGCACGAAGGGCGAGCCCGATGTCGGGTAATAACCGACGCCGCCGACCTGCATCTGCATGGCAAGCGCGCGCAGCGTCGCAAGCTTGACGCCTGGAATATAGAAATCCATCGCCTTGCCGAGCATATGCTGGCTGCGCTTGGCGACACCGGTATTGCGCGAACGGTTGCGCAGCATGTTGTTGGTGGCAGACGAGCGATAGGCGGAAACGACGTGGATCACCTCCTTCGCCCCGCTCTTGCGATAGACTTCCCAGACGAGATCGAGCAGCCGCGGGTCCATCTTCGCCGGCTCGTTACGGCGCCAGTCGCGCAGGAAGCGGTTGATCTGGTTGAGGCCGCGCTGGTCGTACTTGCCGTTGCGCTTGAAGACGATCGTCGCCCGCTCGCCCGTATGCGTGAAGTAGAGCTTCAGCGCCCGGTCCTCGGCCGCTGCCTCGCCCGATCCGGCCATGACAGCAAAAACGAAGGCCGCAACGATCGCCATGCGATGAGCGACGACAGACAGAAACCACGCAGATGCGGTCGTCGGAATGGCGGCGATGGCTTGATGAAGGGACACAGACTTCGTCCTTGGTGCGAGACACGAAAACATCACAGGCACCGCACACGTGGGCGGCGTTAAGCCTTCATTATGGTCAACAGATCCTTAAGAGTGGGTTTATGAGCCACGGACTATATGAGGCGCCGTTTCAAGGAGATGCCGTCTCGCGGCTCTCCAGTTGCGCTAACTGCGAGAAGTCCCGCCACAATTATCTTGCCAAGCGCCATGATCTTTGATGGGAACCCTCGCAAAGCGAGGCGAGATCGCATAGTTTCGACGGATCATTGTCATCGAAACAGGCCAAAGTTTGTATACCGAAATAGCCATCGTCATCCTCCTCACCATCCTCAACGGCGTCCTGGCGATGTCGGAGCTCGCAATCGTCTCCGCCCGCCCGGCACGCCTCAGGGTTATGGCAGATCAGGGAAGCAGAGGAGCGAGACTGGCTCTGCGGCTCGCGGAGGATCCCGGCCGCTTCCTGTCGACGGTTCAGATCGGCATCACCCTCGTCGGCGTCCTGTCAGGTGCCTTCTCGGGTGCGACGCTCGGCGCGCGATTCTCCACCTGGCTGCTGGCGCAGGGACTTCCCAATGCCTGGGCAGACGGGCTTGGCGTCGGTACGGTCGTCGTGGCAATCACCTATCTCTCCCTCATCATCGGCGAGCTGGTGCCCAAGCAGATGGCCCTTCGCGCGCCGGAAGCCGTTGCCGCCAGGGTCGCTCCGACGATGACCTACCTGTCGAAGGCGGCTCTGCCTCTCGTCTGGCTGCTCGACGGCTCGGGCAAACTCGTTCTCGCCCTGCTCGGGCAGTCCGGAAAGAACGCCGATGGCGTCACCGACGAGGAGATCAAGACGGTTCTCGCCGAAGCCCAGAGTGCCGGCGTGATCGAGAGCGGGGAATCCGCCATGATCACCGGCGTCATGCGCCTTGCCGACAGAACGGCGCGCGCGCTCATGACGCCGCGGCGCGACGTCGAGCTGGTCGATATCGAAGATTCCGCCGAGGAGATCCGCAAGACCATCCAGTCGACCTCGCGAACGCGACTGCCGGCCCGCAAGGGCAGCTCCGACGAGGTTCTCGGCGTTCTCGCCGTCAAGGATTACTACGATGCCCTTGAAGCCAACCGGACGGTCGACATCATGACGCTGGTACACGATGTTCCGATCATCTCGGATCTCGCTCCCGCCTCCTCGGTGATCGAATCCATTCGCAAGTCGTCACAGCATATGGTCTTGGTTTTTGACGAATACGGCCACTTCGAAGGTGTGATCACCTCAGGCGACATCCTCGAATCGATCATGGGCGTCTTCGGCGACGCGGCTTCCGGCGAGGAACCGGCGATCAAGCGACGCGAGGATGGCTCATACCTGGTTTCCGGATGGACGCCGATCGACGAATTTTCGGAATTCATGAACTTCCCGGTCGATGAAGACGTCGAATATCAGACCGTCGCCGGTCTCGTTCTGGAAGAACTGAAGCACCTGCCCGAGCTCGGGGAGACCTTCGTCAAGAACGATTGGAAATTCGAGGTGATCGACCTCGACGGGCGGCGCGTCGACAAGCTTCTCGTCAGCGCGCTGACGAAGGACGAGGCACGGGCGGAGAACTGATCGGTACGATCTTCTAACGCCCCCTCACGCGATCGAGTGCCATTCTCAGCCTTACGCCCCATATCTTTCATTCCGAACAGCCTTCAGGGCCGACAACCATCAAGGAATATCCATGTCCGCCACCACTCACGACGCAGACCGGTCTCATGCAGGCCAGCAAAAGTTTGCGGCCCTCCTGCTCGGGGCGATCGGAGTGGTCTATGGCGATATCGGGACGAGCCCGCTCTACGCCTTCCGCGAAGCGCTTCGGCCCTTCGTCCATGACGGCGTCACCTCAAACGAGGTCATCGGGCTGATCTCGCTGATGATCTGGACGCTGACGGTCATCGTCACGTTCAAATACGTGCTGTTTCTGCTGAGGGCGGATAACGAAGGCGAAGGCGGAACCCTTTCCCTGCTGGCTCTCCTCATGAAAAAGACCAGCCGGCACGCGACCATCTTCTTCTTCGCAGGCATCATCGGCGCAGCACTGTTCATCGGCGACGCGATGATCACGCCTGCCTTGTCGGTGCTGTCGGCGCTCGAAGGGCTGAAGCTCGTAACTCCGGTCTTCACGCCCTACATCCTGCCGATCGCCGTCGCGATCATGCTGCTCCTGTTTTTCGTCCAGTCGGTCGGCACCGCGTCCGTGTCGAAACTCTTCGGCCCGATAACGCTCCTGTGGTTTGCGGTGATGGGCCTTGGTGGACTTGTCCACATCGCCGACGATCCCACGATCTTCGCAGCACTCAATCCGCTCTACGCCTTCGACTTCATCACCCATGCCGGCCTCATTGGCCTTGTGGTGCTCGGCGCCGTCTTCCTGACGGTGACGGGCGCCGAGGCGCTCTATGCGGACCTCGGCCATTTTGGCAGGAAGCCGATCCAGGTCGCCTGGTTCGCAGTGGTCTTCCCATCCCTCCTCCTCAACTATCTCGGCCAGGGTGCGCTTGTGCTTGCCAACCCGCAGGCTGCGTCTGATCCCTTCTTCCTGCTGTTTCCGGAATGGGCGATCCTTCCGGTGGTCATTCTTGCCACCGCCGCCACCATCATCGCCAGCCAGGCGGTCATTACCGGGGCGTTCTCTCTTGCCCGTCAGGCGATCCATCTCGGCTTCCTTCCGCGACTGGAGATCTGCTTCACCTCAGCCTCCAACACCGGCCAGATTTATGTCCCGGCCGTCAACATGGCGCTACTTATTGGCGTGCTTGCCCTGATCTTCGCATTCGGTTCCTCCGAGGCCCTTGCCACCGCCTACGGGATTTCGGTTACTGGTGCGATGGTGGTAACGACGATCCTGTCCTTCCAATTTCTCCGCGTCGTCTGGGGATGGAACGTGCTCACGGCACTGGCAGCCCTCCTGCCGCTCCTCGTCCTTGAAAGCATCTTTCTCGGCGCGAACCTCCTGAAGATCCACGACGGCGGCTATGTCCCGGTCCTGATCGCCGGCGCGCTGATGGTGATGATGTGGACCTGGAAGAAGGGAACCCTGCTGGTGCGCCAGAAATCCGCCAGCAACGACGTACCCCTGATGCAGTTTCTGGCGTCGATCGAACGGAAGTCGGATCACGCTCCCGCCCAGGTCCCTGGCACCGCGATCTTCCTGACCAGCCTCCCCGACATGACGCCCGGCGTACTCCTGCACAATCTGAAGCACAATCGCGTTCTTCACGCCCGCAACGTCATCCTCAATGTGAAGACCGCCCCGCGCCCCTATGTGCCGGAAACGGATCGGGTGACGATCGAAAAGCTGTCGGAGCGCTTCATCAAGATACAGCTCCTGTTCGGCTTCATGGAGGATCAGGACGTCTCCAAGGCCCTGCCGCTCTGCCGCAAGGCGGGCTTCGATTTCGAGATCATGTCGACCTCGTTCTACGTCGGCAGGCGCAAGCTCGTCGGCGATCCGAATACCGGCCTTCCGGCCTGGCAGGACCGGCTCTTCATCGCCATGGCCGGCTTCGCCATCGACCCTTCGGACTATTTCCAGCTCCCCAGCAACCGTGTTGTGGAGCTTGGAGAGCAGATGGTCATCTGACCGCGGCTGCGTGGATCGTCCCCGCCGTCCACCCGTTTATGTATCGCCCGACAGGCTCGAAGCGCTGCCGAAGGCAGCCCGTCACAGCCATTCTACGCGCGCCCTCATCTTTCAATTTCTCTGAACCTAAGACCCAGTTCATTTCATTTGTTTGAACCAGCCGCAGCACCTATATTTTAGTTGTGACGATGAGGCTGAAGAAAAGGAGGCCGATCATGTCGCAGACATTAGGCTTCAACATCCTCCAGGCCTTCTTCGCGTTTCGCGCGCGCATGTTTCGGGTGGCGGTACGCGAACGGATCAGGCAGGAAATGAAGCATTATCCGCCGCATCTTGCGGCCGATATCTGCGCCCTGCCCGCCCTGGACGAGCAGCAGCGATAGTTCAAAATCGCTTATGGTACCCATGAAATCTATTCGTTTGAATGATGAGTGCCGCAAGCGCATATTTCACTTCAAGGATACGGCAATCCTGTATCTTGCAAGGAAAGGAAACGGCAATGACCTCAATGACCTACAGAGATGGCGGCAAGGGCCTGTCGTCCTATAGCAGACATTCCTCGTTCGGCTCCTATGCCGATAAGCTCGTGCGCGCATGGCGCCGGTGGCAGACGGAACGCCAGATCGAATCCATGCCTTTCGACATCCGCAAGGATATCGGTTGGCCGAGCGCCGATGAGACCGGCAAGGACAGAGCTCACTAACGACAGGGCTCATGAATGCAATACCATGCAATGAATGCGACATACCTCCCAAGCTAGAGGCGGTGCCTGTCCCAAGCAGCACCGCCTTTTTCATATCCGCCGCCTGCCTTTTCCCTGGTGAATTTCACAGGACTACGCCCCCACAGCGACGCCTTTTGCTTCGCTCGCGCCGCAAATCACTGATCATGTCGCAGATTTGCTCTTCCTAGCCGCATTTATCCATGCCAGTGTCGCTTTTGGGACATCGGAACGACGCATTCCACGCGACCAATATGCAGTCGCCCTCGAGCATGGATTTTCCAATGAACAAGATGCAGCTCAAGAAACGTTCCGTAGTCTTCTTCATGGTTCCGCAATTCACCATGCTGCCCTTTGCGGCGGCGGTGGATACTCTGCGGATCGCAAACCGCATGCTCGGCTATCCGGCCTATACATGGCGCCTGAGCTCGGTCGACGGCGAAAAGGTCTATTCCTCCTGCGGCATCGGCGTGGAAGCCAATTCATCGCTCGCCGAAGAGCGCCGCCATCTCGGTGGCGAAAACCGGCCGGGCATGGTGCTCGTCTGTTCCGGCATCGATGTCGAGACCTTCAACAATAAATCCGTCAATGCCTGGCTGCGCGAATCCTATAATCGCGGCGTCGCCGTCGGTTCGCTCTGTACGGGCGCGCATGTGCTTGCCCAGGCAGGTCTCCTGAACGGCAAGCGCTGCGCGATCCACTGGGAAAACCTGCCGGGCTTCTCCGAGGCTTTTCCACAGGCCGAGGTCTATGCCGACCTCTACGAGATCGACAACAATCTCTACACCTGCGCCGGCGGCACGGCATCGCTCGACATGATGCTGAACCTTGTCGGCGAGGATTTTGGCGAAAGCCTCGTCAACCGCATCTGCGAGCAGCACCTGACCGATCGCGTGCGCAACCCGCACGACCGCCAGCGCCTGCCGCTACGCGCCCGCCTCGGCGTCCAGAACGCCAAGGTGCTGTCGATTATCGAACTGATGGAAGGCAATCTCGCCGAGCCGCTCTCGCTGCTCGAAATCGCCGAGGGTGCCGGCCTGTCGCGCCGCCAGATCGAACGCCTCTTCCGCCAGGAAATGGGTAGGTCCCCCGCCCGCTACTATCTCGAAATCCGTCTCGATCGCGCTCGTCACCTGCTGGTGCAGTCTTCCATGCCGGTCGTCGAAGTCGCCGTCGCCTGCGGCTTCGTCTCCGCCTCGCACTTTTCCAAGTGTTATCGCGAACTCTACCAGCGCTCACCGCAGCAGGAGCGCGCCGATCGCAAGATGACCATGGCCACCGCCCGCCAGCAGGCAGTTGCGGCCTGAGCCACAACGACGGGCACCCCAATGGAACAAGAAAGGCGGCTCATGGAGCCGCCTTTGAGATTCTGACGACGGCATTCCCCTGCTCCGCCATGGTCAGGCTTATCCCGAGCATCTGCTACCGTTTGGATATTTTGATGTAGCAGGTATCAGGCACAGGGCCGAAGATGACGACCGAAGGCACTTACTGCGCCGCCTCTTCCGTCATCTTGGCATCGGAATAGACAAGGTTTCGCCCCTTGTGCTTGGCCATATAAAGGAACTGGTCTGCCGCGTTCAGATAGTTCTCGAAGGTCTCGTAGCCGGTGATCTCGGCAACACCGATAGATACCGTCACCGACAGTTCCTCATCGTCGGCCGTAACCGTGAGGCGGGAAATATCCGAGCGGATCTCATCGCAGAGCTTGGTGGCCGCCAGCGAATCCATCTGCGGGAAGAGAATGGCGAATTCCTCGCCGCCGAGGCGCGAAAGAAGATTGTCGCTGCCTTCGAAAATCGTCTGCAGCCTGTCTGCGACAGCCTTCAGCACCTTGTCGCCGATCTCATGGCCATAGGTGTCGTTGAGGCGCTTGAAATGATCAATATCGAGAATGGCGACCGCGCTCGGCATCTTCAGCCGCAGGCATTCGTTCACCAGTTTCGGACCGTTGTCGTAGAAATAGCGCCGGTTATAGAGGCCGGTCAGGTAATCGCAGGCCGCCGCCGCGCGCAGCTGCTTCATCTGCGTCAGCGTCTCGACATTGTTGGCAATGCGGCA
The DNA here is from genome assembly GCF_000281145.1 of Rhizobium sp. CF142. NCBI lineage: Bacteria > Pseudomonadati > Pseudomonadota > Alphaproteobacteria > Hyphomicrobiales > Rhizobiaceae > Rhizobium > Rhizobium sp. CF142. The sequence goes on from NZ_AJWE01000053.1 coordinate 8,252, forward strand.
TTGGAGCTCTTCGGCGACGAACGGCCGGTAGACGAAGTCGCTGGCGCCGGCCTTCAGGAAGCTTGCCGAGAGCATGCGGTCGTTCGAGGAGGAAACGCCGATGACGCGCAGCTTGTCAGAGCCGAACCGGTGGCGGATGCGCCGCGTCAACTCATAGCCGCTCATATCGGGCATATGGTGATCGGTGACGACAAGCTCGATATCGCTATAGGCCTCGAGTGACGCAATCGCCTCGAGCCCGGAACTCGCTTCGACGACCATATATTGCTGGGCCTTCAGGAGATCGACCAGTACCTGACGCGCCGATGAAACGTCGTCGACAACGAGCACCCGCGTCCTGCGGTTCATGATCGCCCGGCGCACGGTCGCGACCAGATTGTCGAGCGCGAATTCGTTATCCTTCAGCACATAGTCTATGACGTTGCGCTCGAGGATGCGGGCGCGGGTATTGAGATCGAAGGTCGCTGTAAAGACGATGGCCGGAATATCGTGCTCGATCGTGCAGTCGAGCGCCTCTCCATAGGGCGAATCCGGCAGGTTCAGGTCGACGACGGCCATGCTGCAGCCGTGGCCGTCCTGCGAGAGCGCTTCGCGCAACGCTTTCAGCGAGGAGCAGCAGACAACGCTGAGGTTGAGTTCGGTCTGGAACCGATGGCGGAGCACGGCGGAAAACATCCGGGAATCCTCAACCAGAAGTATGCGAATTCCTCCAAACCGAGGACCTGCATTCTCCCGCTGAAAATCCCCCTGGAATGTCACAGCTGCCTACCCCTCCGCACGCCCGAGGGGGTCGACTCGCCCCCTCTTGCCGTGCCGGACGATAGCCGAGGCCTCCTCTTCCGTGAAGAGGCAAATGACGGCAACAACACCTGCGATTGCAGAAATATGAGCTTCCGTCATGTCTTTCAGGTGTGGGCCGATCACGGAGCCGTTTCCCTGCACCCGATCTTTGCGGCAGGGTCAGGCAACAGCCCGTTCCTTGCGCATGGACTGGATCTGCAGGAGCGTATCCAGGTTCTGGTTGACGCGGCAGTAGAACTCTTCGTCGATGAACGGGCGCAGCATGAAATCGTTGCCGCCGGCCTTCAGGAACCGCGCCGAAAGCAAGCGGTTGGAAGAGGAGGAAACGCCGATGATGCGCAGCTCGTGCGAGCCGATCGAGGCGCGGATGCGGCGCGTCAGCTCGAAACCGTCAATATCGGGCATGTTATAGTCGGTGACCATCAGGCCGATATCGCGGTTGGCCTTGAGGATTTCGAGCGCCTTGGCGCCGCTCTCGGCGGTGCTCACGCGGAAATTATAGCGCTTCAGGCGGCTGGAAAGCAGCGCGCGGGCCGTTGCGCTGTCATCGACGATCAGCACGTGATGGCGATGGTTTGTGAGGAACCGACAGATCGATTCCGCCAGCAGGTCGACGGCAAAGATATTGTCCTTGAGGATATAGTCGACGATATCCTTGGCGAGCAGCTTGTCGCGCATGCCTTCATGGAAGGTGCCGGTGAAGACGATCGTGGGAATCGATAGATCGACCAGATATTCCAGCGCCTCGCCGTTTTCGGCGCCCGGCAGGTTGATGTTGGAGATCGCGAGCGTAATCGGATCGGAAGACTTGTCGTAGGAAAGCTGCAGCTCTTCGAAGCTGCGGCAGATCTCGACATCGATATCGAAGAGCTCCTTCAGGCGCTTTCCGATCATCGACGTGAAGACGTTGGAATCTTCAGCGAGGATAATACGCGCGCCGGCAAACATTTCTCCGGAATATTGCATCCCCGAAATACCTAGAAACGCCATGGCAAACCTTTAAAGTGGAAATTCTGTCCCCGAACGAAACGGTTACATGAATTCATTTGAATAATTATTAATCGGCTTGCCATAGCCAGCTATGAAAAAGGCGGCCGATGGTGCGGCCGCCTTTTTCTTGTCAATATGATTAAGAAATCACGCCCGAAGTGCGGCGTTCTCCGTATCGAACGGGCTCTCGCCGACGACGGTGGCGTTGTAGGTCGTGCCGAGGATCTTGATCTTCAGCTTCGTGCCTTCCTTGGCGTAATCGGGCCGCAGCATGGCAAGCGCCAGCGAGCGGTTGATACGGAAGCCGAAGGTGCCGTTGGTGGCACGGCCAACCAGCTCTCCCGCCTCGTTGTAGATCGCCTCCGAACCGCGCGCGTCGACATCATTGCCGGTCTCCACGACGAGCGTCGCGAAGTTCCACTTCAGGCCCTTTTCCTTATAGGAAAGCAGGCCGTCGCGGCCGAGGAATTCCTTCTCCGGCTTGATGAAGCGGTCGAGGCCGGATTCATAGGCATTGTATTCGATCGACATTTCGCGCGGGATCAGGCGGTAGGATTTCTCCACCGACATGGAGAGCATGGCGCGGATGCCGAAGGGCTTGATGCCGAATTCGGCGCCGGCTTCCATCAGCTTGTCGAAGATATAGTTCTGCATCTCGATCGGGTGATGCAGCTCCCAGCCAAGCTCGCCGACGAAATTGACGCGCAGCGCATGGGCGTTGGCCGCACCGACAGAGATCTCCTTGCCCGAGAGCCAGGGGAAATCCTTGTTGTCGAGGCTGGTGCGCGTCAGCTTCTTCAGGACATCGCGCGACTTCGGACCGGCAAGCACCAAGACACCATAGGCCTGGGTGATCGGCGTGAACTTCACGCTGCCGTCTGCCGGCAACAGCTTGCGCATATAGTCATGGTCATGCGCCTCATAGGCGCCGGCCGAGACGAGATAGAAGGTGCCGGGCGCGCTTTCATAGACAGTAAATTCCGCGCGCACGCCGCCTTCCTTGGTCAGCATGTGGCAGAGCGCGATACGGCCGCGCTTCTTCGGAATCGCATTGGCAAAGATCGATTCCAGCCATGCGCGCGCACCGGGGCCGGTGACCAGCGCCTTGGCGAAAGCCGACATGTCGAGAACGCCGACATTCTTGTTGACGTTCATGACTTCGTTGCCGACATGCTCGAAATAGTTCGAGCGGCGGAACGACCACCGTTCCAGAATGCGGCCGTCTTCGGTCGGATCCGAATGATTGTGGTTGGTCAGCACATCGGCGCCGACGCCGATCTGGTCCTTCGGCAGATCGTAGCCCTCAGGCGCAAACCAGTTCGCGCGCTCCCAGCCATAGACGGAGCCGAAAACGGCACCGAGCTTCTTCAGGCGCTCGTAGACAGGCGTCGTCTTCAGCGGACGGGCGGCTGCGCGCTCCTCATCCGGATAGTGCATGGTGAAGACGTTGGCATAGGCTTCCTCGTTCTTGGCGATGAGGTAGCCTTCCTTGGCATAGGGGCCGAAGCGGCGCGGATCGACGCCTATCATGTCGACGGTCGGCTCGCCATCGACGATCCATTCGGCAAGCTGCCAGCCGGCGCCGCCGGCGGCGGTGATGCCGAAGGAATGGCCTTCGTTCAGCCAAAAATTCTTCAGGCCCGGTGCGGGGCCAACGATCGGGTTACCGTCAGGCGTATAGGCGATGGCGCCGTTATAGACCTTCTTGATGCCGACTTCGCCGAAGGCCGGCACGCGGGCGATCGCGGTTTCGATATGCGGCATCAGGCGCTCGAGTTCTTCCTGGAAGAGCTCATATTCGCTGTCATCAGAGGGACCGTTGACATAACAGACCGGTGCGCCCTGCTCGTAGGGACCGAGCAGCAACCCGCCATTTTCCTCACGCATGTACCAGGCGCTGTCTGCTTCACGCAGCACGCCCATTTCCGGCAGACCCTTGGCCTTGCGGGCCAGGATATCGGGATGCGGCTCGGTGACGATATACTGGTGCTCGACCGGGATGACCGGAATGTTGATGCCGACCATATCGCCGGTCTTGCGGGCGAAGTTGCCGGTACAGGAGATGATGTGTTCGGCGGTGATCTCGCCCTTGTCGGTCGTCACCTTCCAGAGCCCGTCAGCCTGCTGCTCGATCGCGGTGACCGTCGTGTTGCGGTAGATCGTGGCGCCGCGGTCGCGCGCGCCCTTGGCAAGCGCCTGTGTCAGGTCCGCCGGCTGGATATAGCCGTCATCGGGATGCTGGATGGCGCCGAGCAGCCCATCGGTCTCGCAGAGCGGCCAGATTTCCTTCACCTGCTCAGGTGTGAGAATATTGACCTTCACGCCAATCGTCTCGGCAATGCCGGCATAGTACATGAATTCGTCCCAGCGATCTTTGGTGCGGGCGAGACGAATGTTGGAAACCTTGCTGAAACCGACATTCATGCCGGTTTCCTCTTGCAGTTCCTGATAAAAACGGACGGAATACTTATGGATCTGGCCGACCGAATAGCTCATGTTGAAGAGCGGCAGCAGGCCGGCTGCATGCCAGGTCGAGCCTGATGTCAGCTCCTTGCGCTCGATGAGCACGCTGTCGCCCCATCCCTTCTTCGCAAGGTGATAGAGCGTCGAAACGCCGACCACGCCGCCGCCGATGACCACTGCCCGCGCATGTGACTTCATGGAGAAATACCCTCTTTTATCGAAGTCCGGCAGCCCATACCGGACGAACTCCCAATATCCGGCGGCTCAAGCCGGACGAACCATCTTCGCGAACTATGCAGCGAGGCCTGCGTCATGAGAGGCCTGTTTACGACATGCGAAAAGCTTGCCGCGACGAGGCGCAAATAGACAAGCGTCAAAAGCCGCAAGGCTCAAAAATTCATAAAAATCGATAGTGGCCGGGCCGAAGCCGCCGTCACTTGATGACGGCGGAACCCTTGACGATCTCGATCGTCTCGTCGCCGGAAAGCCCGATACGGTCGCCATCAGGCGTCGTCATGAAGCAACCGGAGGGGCAGACCCGTTCGGATGCGCCGGCATCGACGACGACTTCGACGCGGTTGCCGCCTTCGGTGACGGTCAGCACCACGGCTGCATCATCCTTGTTGGTAACGGAGGCGGCCAGCGCCAAAGGTGCTGCGGAAAGGAGAAGAAGAAATGCGACTGCGGTTCGTGTCACGGTATGCGACATGGGCTACACGCCCTCCCCTGGAGCGCTCGTCGCTGCCCCAGCAGCGATCGATTGCATGAGGTTATAGCGCAAGACCCGTGAATGAGCGCTGAATGACCCGTTCAGCCTTTGAGCTTGCCGTCCGCCGTCTTGCCGCGCAACTGGCGCACCGGCCGCTCGTCTTCTACCGTCTCTATTTCCTTGACCTCGTCTTCAGCCGCAGCCTCCTCGGGCTCATCAGGCTTTTGGACAAGCACCTTCTCCGCATCTGCATTCGCCTGCCGGTGAATGGTCAGATCGCTCTGCGGCAGCGGGATCTCGATGCCCTCCGCCTTGAAGCGCCTGAGGATCTCGATCCTCAGATTGTTACGCACCGTCAGGCCATCGCCCATATCGGCCAGGAAGAAGCGCAGCTCGAAATCGAGCGAGTAAGGCCCGAAGCGCAGGAACTCGACATGCGGTTCCGGATTGCGCAGGATCAGCGGCACGGCCGCCGTCAGTTCCAGCAGAATATCCATCACCTTGCGCGGATCGGCCTCATAGCTGACGGAAACAGGGATTTCCGAACGTCCGAGCTTGTTGCGATGTGTCCAGTTGCCGACGAGCCCGTTGATGAGCTCCGAATTCGGCACGATGATCGACTGCTTGCGGAAGGTCTCGATTTCGGTCGCGCGCACCGAGATGCGCTTGACGATGCCTTCGGCCGTTCCCGAAACGACATGGTCGCCCACCTTGAAGGGGCGCTCGACGAGCAGGATCAGGCCGGAGACAAAGTTGGAAACGATGTTCTGCAGGCCGAAACCGATACCGACCGACAGCGCCGAGGCAACGAGCGCAAGATTGGAAAGGTCGATGCCCGCCGCCGAGATGCCGAAGATCGCCGCCACGCCGACGCCGAGATAACCGATGCCGGTCTTGACCGAATTGCGCACGCCGAGATCGACATGGCTGCGCGCCATGACATTGCTGTCCAGCCACTTCTGCACCCAGCGCGTCGCGAGATAGCCGCCGGCAAAGAGCAGGATGCCGGTGAAGATGCCGAGCAGCGAAATGCTGATGCCGCCGAGCCGCACCTCTGTAAACAGCCGGTAGGCAAGCAGCTGCAGGTCCTGCACATGGAAACCCCAGAGCAGCAGGATCAGCGGAATACCCGTCAAGAGAGCCACCGCATAGATCAAGAGGCCGACGACCAGCCCCACCTGATCGATCGCCACCGGCCCGAGCTTGAAGCGGGTTTCCAGGAAACGCCCGAGGAACGTATCGCCGAAATTATCCTGCCGCGAGATCGCCTTGCCGAGCAGCAGGCCGATATAGGTCGTCACGATGATGGCGCTGGTGATGATGAGCTGGGTGGCGACGAAACGCGCCAGACCCACGTAACCCGAGAGCGCCGCAAAGATGAGGCCCGCACCGAAGACGCGCAGCAGGATCGCCATGCCGCGCGGCCAGTGGCGGCCCGGCGCATCGGGATCACCATTCTTCGCCAGCATCGGTTTTCCGAAGGACACGGCAATCAGGATGAGGCCGATGATCAGCGCCGCAAGCAGGCTGCGCACGACGGTCAGGACCAGCGGCGATCCCATCGCCTCGCCGATGGCGCCGAAGAGATAGTCGAGCGCGTTGACGACGGCCATGGCGATCAGGCAGTAGCCGACCGAGCGGGCGCCGAGATTGGAAAGGCGCACCAGCCGCCACGACGGATCATTCGGCGCAAAGACGGCGTTGACGAAGCGGCCGACGAAATAAACAAGGCCGATCGAGCCGAAGAGCGCGCCGATGACGGGCGTGATGTCACTCCGCAGCACATTGAAGCCGTCGAGGAAGATCAGCGACGTCACCAGCAGCACATCGAGCGCCGCCGTGCGGATCAGCGTCGACCAGAAGGCAAAGGCAAGCCGGCTGATATAGGACGGTTCTTCAACATGGACGTCGCGCCGCAGATACTGGCCGAAAAGCCGGTAGCCGCCAGAGAGCAGGATCAAGGCCGTCGCGAGCGACAGGAAGATCGCCGCAAAAAGCGACAGGCTCTTGAACTTCCATACGAAGGTGATCCAGCTCGAAAACGTCTGGGAAAACTCGCTCACTTCCTGAACGAAGGCGCTGGTCGCATCGTCGAAAACGGAGACGGAGATTTCGGTGCGCCGGAACAGCGTATCGGCAAAGAGCTGGCGGCGCGTCGCCGTGATCACGTTGGAAAGCTTGGTGATTGCGATCGACAGGTTTTCCGCGTCACCCGTTACGGCATTGATCTGAGAGCGTTCCGATGTCAGCGCATTGCGCTCCTCGGTAACGATCTGCGCTTCCGGCGGCTGCCCGTCCTTCGGCGGTTCGCCAAGCTCGGCCAGGCGGCTCTTGATCTGATCGAAACGCGGGCGCAGGCTGACGGAGGTGGCGATAACGCCGCGGCCGAGTTCATCCGTCTGGCCGGCAAGCTCGACCAGAGCGTCGTCATTATCGGCATTCTGCTTGACGCGGTCCTGCAGCGAAGCAAGCTGGTTCTTCGCCTTGTCGATATCCTTCAGCGCTTGGTCGAGCGCGCTGCTGGCAAGGGGCGCCTCGGCCGTCACCGGTTGGGCCGGGGTTGCCCGGGTCTCGGTTGCTTGGGTCCCAGTTGCCTGAGCCGGGGCCGTCTGCGTCTGGGCCTCGGCCGCAGGCTGCGGGGCCTGCGCGAAAGCGGCTTTTCCATCGAGATGCACGCCGGCAACAGCCAGCGACAACAGAAGAACGGTGCGAAGCAGCCAGTGTGTCAAGCGCAAGAAGTCCCCGCGTGGATTCGTCTCATCAGGTCATTGACCGCTTCTTATAGGAAAGAAAGGCGACAGAAAGGCGGAATTTCCAGATAACGGCTCAGAAACCGGAGCCGGGAAGCGCCAGATACGCCAGTTCGGCCTCGCTCGACTCCCGTCCGACGATAGCATTGCGATGCGGAAAACGCCCATATGTGGCGATCACGTCGCGGTGGCGGAGCGCATAGTCACGGAACTCCTCATCGCCGAGCGCGGTAAAGAGCGCCACCGAACGATCCTGTTCGGCGAGGTCTTCCGCATGCTCGAACGGCATGAAGAAGAAAGTCCGCCGGATGCCCTCGACGGCCTGATCGGCGCCGACGGCAAGCGCCATCTTCGCCTCGCGCAGCGCCAGTCCATCGGTCGAAAAAGCAAGCGGCGTTGCCCGGTAGATATTGCGCGGAAACTGGTCGAGCACGATCACGGCGGCAAGCCGGCTTTCAGGACTGGAGCGCCATTCCTCGGTGACCTGAAGGGCAAGCGACAGGTGGGTTGCGCGAAATCGCGACCGGATTTCCTCGTCCAGTTCGGCGCTCGAGCCGAACCATTCCTTCCGGCTGCAGCGGACGAACCAGAAATCATAGACTTCGCCGGGCGTGCAGACGATATCCGTGTTCATGCCCCTCCCCGGCGTCAGCTTACAGTTTAGCTTACTGTAAAGACCAGTATCGCCTTCGTGCCGCGATGCTCCGGATCGTAACTAAGTTCGGATTTCAGGCTGCCGGCCATCGCGGTCAAGATCTTCGAGCCGAGACCGGTTCCCTTCGCCGGGCCGGAAGGATCAAAGCCCTGGCCGGCATCTTCGACGGTGACCCTGAGCACATCGCTTTCCTGCTCGACGATAACATTGATCTCACCCGGGCTGCCGTCCGGATAGGCATATTTGAAGGCATTGGTGACGAGTTCGCTGACGATCAGGCCGAGCGTGATGACCTTGTCGGTCGCCAGATTGACCGGCTGGGAAGTCAGCACCACGCGATGCGGCCGTTTCTCGTCGCGCATCGAGGCTTCGAGTTCGGTCAGGAGGCTGCTCAGATACTCATCCACCTGCACCGTGCCGACCTGCCGGTTGGTGTAGAGACGGCGGTGGACGCTGGCGATCGCATTGATGCGCATCTGCGTTTCCTGCAGCGCGTCGATCGCCACCTGGTCGCTGGTCATGGAAGATTGCATGCGGATCAGCGCGCCGACGAGGCCGAGGCTGTTGGCGATGCGGTGATTGACTTCGGCAAGCAGCATTTCCGCATGGTCACGCTGCTGGCGGATCACCTCCTGCGCCTGCGCCGTATCGCGGCGGAAGCGCGCCCGCTCCAGCCCCTGTTCGAGGGCCGCGGCCAGAAGATCGAAATAATCGGGGGAAATGCCCTTCAGAACATAATCGTCGGCGCCAGCCTTCAGCGCTGCGACCGCAATGCTCGTATCGCCGGAACCCGTGGCGTAGATGACCGGTGGATGATCCGGCATTTCCATAATGCGCGGCAGGATCTCAAGCCCGGTTTCGCCCTTCAGGACATGATCGAGAACGACGGCTTCGATACCGCCTTCGGAAAGCATCGCAAGGCCGGTCGCTCCGTCGCTCGCCCATTCGAGCTTAAAGCCGCGACGGCCGAGATTCTTCCGCATCAGCAGCGCAAGCTCTTCGTCGTCATCGATATAGAGGATACGGATCGCTTCACCCGTACCGCCGCTGGACTCGCTCATTCTGCCTCCGGGCATTTTCCCGCAGCAATACCGGCTGTGAGGCCGCCGAGTCTTTCTGCATGAGACTGTCGTATTGCATCGACAGGCGCGCGTAAACAGCACCTGTCCTTTGGTATGATGTGACGCCTGATGCCAGACGGATCGAAGGAGAATGCCATCGAGAATGTCGACCCCTGCCCGGCTGCGGCCGGAAGCCCCTCTAATAAAATCGCGAACACAGATACTGAAAATCAGGCCGTTAACGCAGGGAAAGGCAAATGGTTCCGAGGGTAAGTCAGCTTTTTTGAAAGCGGCGGTGGTGTGAAACTTCGGCACCCGCATCGGCTGAAAGCTGCAGGAAGCGCAGGCAGGACAAAAAGCCGATCATGCCAACCACGAAGAAAGCCCAGCGGAAGTCACCAAGAACGGGGTCCGCGGCACCCCGAAACCCCGCGGAAATGTTGAGCACGGCGGCCGCAACGGCAACGCCAAGCAGCATGGAAATCTGCTGCAGCATGCTCGACAGCGTCGAGGCCGAACTTCTCCGCGCCGGGCCGATATCGGCAAAGGACAGCGTGTTGAGGGCCGTAAATTCCATCGAGCGGGAAAGCCCGGCAATGAGGAGCAGCGCCGAGATGACGACCTCGGGAGTATCAGGTGTCAGAAAGCCGCAGGCGACGATCGAGCCGGCGGCGATGACGCCGTTGAAGAAGAGCACGTTGCGGAAGCCGAAATACCGCAGCAGCGGCGTCGTCACCACCTTCATGCCGAGATTGCCGAGGAAATAAACCAGGAGATAGGTGCCGGCGGCAATCGAGCTCAGGCCGAAGCCAAGCTGGAAGAGCAGCGGCAGCAGGAAGGGCGTCGCATTGATCGCCACACGGCAGGCCGTACCCGCCGAAAGCGTCGTCATCGAGAAGGTCTGCACCTTGAAGGCGGCCAGATCGAGCAGCGGATTGTCGACCCGCAGGAAGTGCCGCGTCGCCATGACGGAAAGCACGATGCCGGCGGCAAGCAGCACGACGAGGGGCACGAAGCCGGCCTGTGCTTTGACTGACAGTTCAAGTGCAGCAAGCAGCAGGGTCAGCCCGGCCGCACTGAGGAAAAAACCCTTGATATCGAGCGGCCCGACCCGTTCCTCGCGCTGTTCCGGCACGAAGCGCAGCACCAGCGCGATACCGATGAGGCCGATCGGGATATTGATCAGAAAGTTCCAGTGCCAGCTGGCATAGGTGGTGATGAAGCTGCCGAGCACCGGGCCGACCACGGGTGCGGTCAGCGCCGGCCAGGTGATCAGCGCGATCGCCTGCACCAGCTCGGACTTGCGGGCGTTCTTGAGCACGATGATACGCCCGACCGGCGTCATCAGCGCACTGCCCATACCCTGTACCGCACGGGCAATGACGAATTCGGTGAGGCTTCCGGACAGGCCGCAGAACAACGATGCCGCAGTGAAGACGGCAATGGACACGAGAAAGACGCGCCGCGCGCCAAACCGGTCGCCGAGCCAGCCGGAAAGCGGAATGAAGGCCGACATGGTGAGCATATAGACGGTGATGCCGATGCTCATGGCGACCGGCTGCACACCGAAGCTCGTCGCCATCTGCGGCAGCGAGGTGGTCACGATCGTCCCGTCGAGGATCTGCATGAAGAAGGAAACGGCAACGACGAGCGCTACGATCTTCGCCTGGCGGACGCTTGCCGCCTCATCTATGTTCTCACTCGTCTGAACTGCAGTCATCGATCTGCCAAATGCGAATTCCGGATTGCGCGGGAAAGGCGGGAAAACCGACAGGGCAAGCCGCGCGGAGGGATACAGTGTGCATACGCCCCTTATGCCGGATCGGAAAGGTCAAATGCCGCCAGGTCCGAGACTTTTGTCAACAATCCGAGATCAGCGGCCAACAGCCGCCTCAATCGGGTTCGCGCTCACGCTTGCCGCCGAAAGCCTGCCGAGCTCCGACCTGCGGCTGGCGGTATCGAGTTCGGAGAAATCGTCGGGCAATTCGGACGTGACCTCGCCTTGCACCACGCAGTCGATCATGAACATCGGCCGGCGCTTATGCTCCTGCACGAGGCGACCGACATATTCGCCGAGCGTGCCGAGCGCAATCAGTTGGATGGCGCTCAAGGCCGATACGGCAGCCATGATGCTCGACCAGCCGGTAATGACATTGCCCTCGAACCATTGCACGAGCGTATAGATCAAAAGCCCGACCGCAAAGACGGCCGAGATAAGGCCCATCCAGGCGCTGACGCGCAGCGGAATGATCGAGAAACTGGTGATCGCATCGATGGCGAAACGGATCATCTTGCGCAGCGGATATTTCGTCGCCCCGGCATAGCGGGCATCACGCGTATATCGCAGTGCCACCTGCCTGCCGCCGATCCAGCTCACCATGCCACGGATGAAGCGGTGTCGCTCCGGCATGTTGAGGAGGATATGCACGATCCGCGCCTTCATCAGCCGGAAATCGCCGGTATCCTGCGGGATCGAGATGGAGGTAAGCCGCGTCAGCAGCCGGTAGAAGACAGAGGCAGTGATGAGCTTGAATTTCGTCTCGCCCTTGCGCTCGCTGCGCTGCCCGTAAACGACATCGGCGCCCTGATCCATGATCGCCATCATCTCGGCCAGCAGTTCCGGCGGATCCTGCAGGTCGGCATCGATGAGCAGGACGCGCTCGCCGCGCGCAACCGCAAGGCCGGAGGTCGCCGCAAGCTGGTGGCCGTGATTGCGCAGAAGCTTGACGCCGAGCACCTGCGGAATGTCTGCCGCAAGCCCCGATATCACCCCCCATGTATTGTCGCTGGAGCCGTCATCGACGAGGACGATCTCGAAGGATTGACCGACAACGGCTTCCGCCGCCGCCTTCGCCCGCCGGCAAAATTCGCTCAAGCCTTCGGCTTCGTTGTAGCAGGGCGCGACGATGGAAAGCTTCGTCTTCACGTCAGCACCATCAACGGGTTTGCCCATTTTCACCGAATCTCCTTGCTCCCCGCGGGGCAGCATGACCAATCGCCTGAAAGCACACAAGACAGAGCACCCCTGCCCTGATGATCGGAACCCGTGCCTCCGGCGATGGTTTGATATCACGCATCTGCTTTGCATATTCTAAAGGCGAAGCCGCAAGGTGGATTGCGGAGCATGAGCACAGGAGGCGTCATGCAGAATGCAGCACCCGATCTCGGCCGCAGGGCCGCCGAAGCCAACGCCAAGTTTCTCGTGGCCCTTGCCGTCATTGTCTTCCTGGTGGCGGGCACGCTCGCCTATTGGCAGGGCTGGCTGTTCATCATCAATTTCGCCGCCTGGTCAGCCGGCTCATCGGTCTATTTCTATTATCGAGACCCGGCACTTCTGGAAAAGCGCATGCGCGCCGGCCCGGCCGCCGAAACGGAGCCGGTGCAGAAGCGCATCCAGCTCTTCACCAGCGTCGTGATGGTCGCGCTCATCGTGGTTTCAGCACTCGATTATCGCTTCGGCTGGTCGACCGTTCCGGTATGGGCAATCATTCTCGGCAATCTGCTGATCTCGGCAGGCTTCCTGTTCATCGTCTTCGTCCTCAGGGAAAATACCTTTGCCTCGGCCACCATCCAGGTCTCTGAGGACCAGAAGGTCATCTCCACCGGCCCTTACGCTCTCGTGCGCCACCCCATGTATGCCGCCGTCCTGCCGCTGGCATCAGGCATTCCGCTTGCCCTCTCCTCCCTGTGGGGCCTGATCATCGTGCCGCTGATCTTCATCGGCCTGATCCTGCGCCTCCTCGACGAGGAAGGCCATCTGCGCCGGAACCTGCCCGGTTATGAGGATTATTGCCGCAAGGTGAGCTACCGGCTGTTTCCCGGCCTCTGGTGAAAATCCGCCTGATACTCAGGGCTCGTAGCGGCTGACCTCCAGCCCCGATCCGACCGGCAGCAGCACGCTGGTAATCCCGGGCTTGGCGCGGATGGCCCGGGCATAGATCTTCACGTCTTCGGTCGTAGGATAGATCATGTTGTCCGCAACGATGACTGCACCCGCATTAAGCTTCGGGTAGAAGGCTTCGAGGCATGGCAGGTAGAGATCCTTCCAGAGATCGACGAGCACGAAATCAACCTTGCCTCGCAATTCACGGATCATGGCGACCGCGTCGCCCACCCTGAAATCGATATGGTCTGCAAGCCCGGCCTTCTCCGCCATCGTCTGCGCGTGGGCGGATTTGTAGCCATGCACTTCCATGGTGATCAGCCGCCCGCCGGTTGCACGCGCAGCTTCGGCGAGCCAGATGCCGGAATAGCCGAAGGAAGTGCCGAGCTCGAGAATGGTCGGCGCCGTCAGGCTTCGGACGAGAATGTTGAGAAACCGCCCCGTCTCCGGACCGACCGCCCGCATCCGCTGATCCTGCCCGCCATCGCGCCCGCCCGGCGCCTCCTGGCGCAGTGTGCCACGCTCCTCGTCGATCCGCTGGTGATAGGCACCGAGCACATTGAGCACCTTCTCATCCAGCCGATGTTCGCCGAGATTGTTCTGTTTGTCATCGCTCATTGCCATTCCTCCAGGGATAGGCTTGCGACGGTAGATGCCGCAGCAAGGACTTCGCTCCAGCGAGTTAAATACCGGGGGCGCCTTGGGGCAAGGGCAGAATATTTGGAAAGAGAAGACCGCTGATTCCCGCAAACAGAGGCGGCGGACTCAGAAGAACAGAAAAAGCCAGCAAGCCTTTGATATCAAAGGCCTTGTTTCTGGCTTCTGTTCTCTTCGAAGGAGAATTTGGTGGGTGATGTAGGGCTCGAACCTACGACCCGCTGATTAAGAGTCAGCTGCTCTACCAACTGAGCTAATCACCCGTCCGCGCTTGGCTGCGCGGTGTGACGGGGCATATAAATAGGATCGTCCGGCTTGTCTAGCGCCCCGTCGAAAATTCTTTGGTTAATTGCAAAGTTTTTTTGTCAGGAGCTGGAAATGCAATGAAATCAAAGGTCGAGCGTGCCGGTCGCAATCCGCACCGCCTGACCGCCTATCCGGGCATTCGAGATGCCCCCGCCTTCGATATCCATATGCAGGTGGATGAAGGACGGACGGCCCATTTCCACGCCCTGCTCGATGAGGATCGGGTGATGCCCGTCCGTCAGCCGGTCGAAATGGTTGATCGCGCCCGAGAGAGCGGCGGCTGCCGAGC